>DASVWD010000082.1 GCA_036389795.1 Longimicrobium sp. | reverse complement strand
CGCCCGACCTTGGGACGCCGGGCCCTTCTTCTGCCCATTCCCCTCGGAAACCCCCACCGGACCTGGAGACCCCTGATGAGAAGAGGAGTCGTGCTCGCCCTCGCCCTGGTGCTCGCGCTGGTGGGCGCCGTGTACGCCCGGCAGGAGCCCTCCGCGCCGCCGTACCGCATCAGCGCCCTGCGCGCGCAGCTCTTCTACAGCGACCGCGGCACCTTCTCCAGGAACATCATCGGCGACTCGACGATCGCGCTGTGGAACACCGTCATCGGCGAAGGCACCGCGGGCGGGCCGTCGAACTCCACGCTGGTGGTGGTGGAGGTCGCCGGGGAGGCGGGATCGTACGAGCCCGGCCGCAGGGTCGAGCTGACCGCGACGGCGGGGACGAAGACGCCGCTGCGGCGCGTCCAGGAGCTCGGCGTGATGAGCGTCCGCGGCCGCGCGTACGTCGGCTACTGGCTCTACGGCACCGGGTGCGAGGAGATCCGCCTTTCCGCGCGACTCCTCGGCCAGCCGCAGGCCTCCACGCGCCGGGCCACGATCCCGTTCGAGTGCGGCGAGTGAGGCGGCGCGACGGCATCTGCGAAGCCCGACCAAACAGAATTATCTCACACGGAGTCAACGGAGTTAACGGAGAACTTCTCCGTTGACTCCGTTTCCTCCGTGTGAGGCTTGATCAGTTCGGCAGGCGCGAACCGCACCTCACGTCATAGGACGTCGCGCTCTCTCGTTACATCGACGGGCCGGACGCGGGGGCAGGCGATGCCCTCGTCCGGCCCGCGCTTCCGTGTGACGAGAAACCTCCGCTGGAGAAGCGACGATGCCGATACACAGCCTGAAGACCCCCGTCCTGGCCCTGGCCGCGGCGGCGCTGGTCGCGGCGGGCGCCTACGCGGCGCGGCCCGGCCACGAGCCGCGCCGGGACCCCGAGAGCCCGCGGCAGGGCGGCGTCCGCGCGGGCCGGGTGGGCGCGGGGCGCGGCGAGGCGCAGAGCCGCACGCTGCGCGCGTTCCGGTCCCGGCAGGAGCTGGCGGCCTTCCTCCGGCGCCTCGCCGAGGAGCAGCGGGCCGTGGCCCGCCAGCAGCCGATGGTGGTCGAAATGGCCCCGTCCGTGAGCGCGGACGCCGTGGGCAACGCGCCCGCGACCGCCGCCGAGGAGGCCGAGTCGGTCACCAACGTGCAGCACGCGGGCGTCGACGAGGGCGGCATCGTCAAGCTGCACGGCGACTACCTGGTGATGCTGCGCCGCGGCCGGCTCTTCACCGTGCGCGTGGGCGACGGGGCGCTCAGGCCGGTGTCGGCGGTGGACGCGTTCGGCCCGGAGATGGACCCCGGCGGCACCTGGTACGACGAGCTGCTCGTCTCGGGCGAGAACGTGGTGGTGATCGGGTTCAGCTACGAGCGCGGGGGCACCGAGGTGGGGCTCTTCCGCATCGACGGCGCGGGCCGGCTCCACTACCGCTCCACCTGGCACCTGCGCTCGAACGACTACTACTCGTCGCGCAACTACGCGAGCCGGCTGGTCGAGGGCAAGCTGATCTTCTACACGCCCCTCTACCTGTCGCTGGACGGCGGCGACCTGTTCGGCGACTTCCCGGCGATCCGCCGCTGGCACCCGGGCGCCCGGGACGACGAGTTCCGCCCCGTCGTCCCGCCGACGCGCGTGTACCGGCCGGAGCGCCGCGTGACCGGCGAATACGGGGTGGCGCTGCACACCGTCACCGTCTGCGACCTGGGCCGCGGCGAGCTGGACTGCCGGGGGACGGGCGTGCTGGGCCCGGCGGGGCGCGTCTTCTACGTGTCGCCGCAGGCGGTGTACGTGTGGGTGAGCGACTGGGCGCGGGAGGGCGACGAGAAGCGCGCGCCCGCCCTGCTGTACCGCATGCCGCTCGACGGCTCGGGCCCGAGCGCGCTGGGCGTGGCGGGGAGCCCGGTGGACCAGTTCTCGTTCCTGGAGAGCGGCGACCATCACCTGAACGTGCTGGTGCGCTCCGAATCGTCGGGCGACGCCATGTGGGCGCCGGAAGTGGCCGCGGGCGACGTGGCGCTCTTGCGGGTGCCGCTCTCCGCCTTCGGCGACGGCAGCGGCGACGCGCCGAGGTCGCGGTACCGCATGCTCCCCCGGCCGGAGGGATACACCTTCCAGAACCGCTTCGTGGGCGAGCACCTGCTGTACGGCACCGGCAGCGGCTGGGGCGCGCCGGAGCAGACGGGCCGGGCGAGCCTGTACGCGGTGCGCTGGGCGGGCGGCGCGCCGGTGGAGCTGGCGCTCCCCCACGGGGTGGACCGCATCGAGGCGCTCGGCTCCGACGCGGTGGTGGTGGGCACCGACGGGCGGGACCTGCACTTCAGCGCCGTGCGCCTGGGCCCGCGGGCGCGGCTGGCCGGCCGCTACACCATGCCGGGCGCCTCGCAGGGCGAGCTGCGCAGCCACGGCTTCTTCTACAAGCCCGACGGCCCCGGCTCCGGCGTGCTGGGCCTGCCGGTGCGCGGCCCCGGGCGCCCGGGCTACGAGCACCTGGTCGAGGGGTCGGCGTCGATCCTCTTCCTGCGCAACCAGTCGCTCAGCTTCCAGGGCCTGGGCGAGCTCGCCGCGCGCCCCGAGGGCTCGGCGGACGACGGGTGCCGGGCGTCGTGCGTGGACTGGTACGGCAACGCGCGGCCGCTCTTCGTGCGCGGGCGCATCTTCGCGCTGCTCGGCTACGAGATCGTGGAGGGCGCGCTGGACGGCGGCCGCATCCGCGAGACGCGCCGCGTCAGCTACGCCCCCAGCCGGAGCGTCGCGTCGGGCAACTGAGGAACCGATAGAAGAAAACGGCTTTCGTCTCACGCAGGGTCAGCAGAGTCAGCAGAGTCAGCAGAGAACTTTCCTGTTGACTCTGCTGACTCCGCGGCAGCAGGCCGCGCACCTGGCCCCGGCCTGCCGCCCTGCTGCTGAACCGTGCTCCGACAGCGGCTTACGCTGCTCGGAGCATTGGCCTGGTGTCGGGTGGGAGAGAAAGCGGGACAGGTCCACACCGCGAGTGTGTCCGGGCGATCCGTCCTTCGTGGAAGCTCCTCGATCCAGGGGCGTGTCAAGGTCTTGCGTGCGATGTGGACGCGCGGGACACAAAGGCGTCCCTCTCGAAACGCTTCAGCCACACCCGCGCCTGCCCAAGCGCGATGCGCACGATTTTCGTCGGGCCGCGCCAGCGCCATCGCGGCGGCATCGGCTTCTCGAACCTTTCACCCGCGAGCCACAGCGTCACGCCGGCCATTACCGCGAGTTGACCGCGGGGGAACAGCATCGGCAGCAGCATGAGCGCGAAGCACGAGCCGATGCACCATGACGCGTGCGAGAAGCCGAAACGCAGCACGTCGAGATCTGCCTTGACTCCGAACGCGGCGAGCTCCGAATGTGCGTGGCAGCGATTGAGACAGTGTTGTTTCTGGGGCGAAGACTGGCAGACGGCCACCACCATGACGGCGAGCGCCGACACGGCGGGCTGCTCCGCCGCGACGATCCACGCCGCCGCCGTCAGCAGCACGACGGTGGCCGCGATCCAGGGCAGCGCGTAACTCGCCGCGAACAGCGCGACCGCGCGCCAGCGTCTGCGGGCGAAGCTCCGGTCACGCACGTGGCGCACCGGGGCTCCACTGAGCGGCACCATCATCGCCGCGAACATCAGGGCCGCTTCCGCGACCAGCGACGCCGGTGTCCACCTCATCGACGGCATCGAACCGTGGACCACGCCGGCCGGATGGACGACGAGCACGAGCCAGGCCGCCGCACCGACCGCAAGCAGCGGCACCCGCACCCGCATCCGCGCACGGGCGGCGGCCGTCATCCGCGTTCTACCGCCCCTGCCGGTAGACGCTCACGCGGCCGATGCTGACCTGCGCTTCCTCCGGCACGTCGTCGAACGGCACGATCCTGACATCCAGTGCATTCGCATCAAGCCGGTTCTCCAGGTGCAGCGCATTGACGATCTGCGTAATCTCCAGGACGAACGTGAGGCCCGCACCCGCGTGCTCCTCGTCGGAGGCCGTGGCCTGGCGCGCGCCGAACAGCGCGATGGTGCCGGCCAGCCGCTCCGGATGATTCTCCGGATTCTCGCCTTCCGGAACGTTGACGTACACGTCAAGCACCGTTCCGTCCTGCAGGCCGCGCACGTTCTCGAGGTTCAGGAACACCCGGTCGGGCGCAGCCGCGGGCACTCCCTCTTCGGCGGCTGTCGCGGCAAGGTTCGCCGTCATCTTGCGGCGTGTCGGTTCGTCGAGCCGGACGGGCGCGCGGACTTCGCCGCGGCCGGTGATCCGCAGCGGCTGGTCGCTCGCGCCGACCAGCTCCACGTTCCGCCTCCTGGTCGCCATCGCAGCAGCTCCTTCCCTGGTCCCGGCCGCGACCCGCAGTTTCTCCAGCCGATCCGCGATCTCGGGGCTCACCGCGGTGGGCGACAGATCATCGTATACGTAATCCAGTCGAGCGAGATCGCCCATGTCGCCGGGTGTGTACTTCCACTCCTTGCCGCTCGGCGGCCACGGCATGACGAACGCGCGCTCGCCGATGCTGGCCGGCCCGTTCACCCACTCCCCTTCGGCCGGGTTGCCCATGCTCGCAGGTTCTCGAAGCCAGACCTCCCACAGCCGGTCGATGTTCGCGTGATGTAGCCAGAAAATCGGGTCGAGGGCGGCCGCGGGGGGAGTGGACATCAGGCCCGGAAGCGTTGGAGCGTTCGGATTCCTGCCGCCGACCAGGCCATGCACCGCGTCGTGCGGCTGCGCCTCGAGGAGCCCGTGGACTTTTCCCCTGTGCTCGAACCCCGTGTCGACGCCGCCGAAGCCGGGAGAGCCGCCGCTCGGAACACCAGTGAAGTCCGGATCGGTTAGCGCGTTGAGGTTCACACGGTTCAACGGCACGTACACGTTGCCATCACTCTTCGGCCCCCAGCGCTGCTCGACGAAGAGAGGGTTGTTCCCCTTGCCGTCCGGCCAGTCGGCCGATGCGAACGCCGGAGGCAGCTTGAACTCGTTCGGCGCGAAGCAGTTCCAGTAGGGAAGCGCCCAGTCGGACGGCCCGCCCAGGCTGGTGACCGCGTCGCGGACCGTGGCCTCGAACGCGAGCAGATATCCGCGGTGCCACGGAAGGAAATACCAGGTGCCGTGCTGGCACTGGTCCCAGAAGAGATCGACCAGCGCTTGCGCCGGCATCTTGTCCGAGGACGACAGATAGCCGTACAACTCCCACAGCTTCTCGTTGATTCCGTGGATGGCGGCGTAGAAGCGCCAGCTCGTAGGGTCGGCGAGCTTCCGCGCCTTCATCGCCGCGACGCCGCGCGCGTACCAGAGGAGCGTCGGATCCGAAAAATCGCCGCCGTTCGTGTAGACGTTCGTCCGCGTGTAGCTCATGCTTTCCCCTGGGATGAAAGGTGTGTCTTCGAAGAACGTTCACCCAACTTTGCCGAGATCGTCCTGGTATGGAGCACGCTTCATCGTTCCGGGATGTCCTTGTATTTCGTTGGAGTTGATCCGCTCTTGCGGGCAACGCCCGCGAGCAGGTCCCGAGAGCAACCGTTTCCCTCGTCGAGATCGATGAATCCAGCCCCCTCGTCGCCTTCGAGGTCGAGGATTGCATGGTAAAGCCCGCTCGATGCCGCTGCCCGTCCGAGTTGTGGCGTGTCAGGCCTGTGGGAACGCAGAGATGCATCGCAACGAGGGGAAAGTCAAGAATCGACGTTAATCGGAGGGTCGTGGTCGGACAGGGCAGGCTGGGGGGTCCTGCCCGGCGTGCTCGAAGCAGGCTCCACCCTCCACCACGTGTACCCGGCGGGCAATGTGAGCCGGGTGTGGCGGGCGGTGGGCCGAGTGTTCCTCTCGTCCAACACGCACGACGGGGACGTGGAGGCGGCGATGACGGCCGCGTTCGTCTGCGGCCCGCTCGCGGCGCTCATCGGGTTCGTGGTGGGGCTCGTCAGGTCGGGGAGGAGGATGCCGGCCGGTCAGGGGCCAGAGCGGTAGGTTCGTGACGAGGAGAAGTCGCGCTGTCGCGAATCGGCGCGCTCGTGCATTGTATGCTGCGGAACCCCTTCGATCTCCCTCCCCTCGACCACGATCCTTCATGCGCTTCGTCCCGCGCCGGCGCTGGCCCGTGCTGGCTGCCCTCGGCGTCGTCCTCCAGCTCTCGTGCGGCAACCCGGTCTGCGCGTGCCCTCCGGCCCGGACGCACGCGGTCGCCTTCGGGACCGTCCGCTCGGCCGCGGGCGCTCCCGTCCAGGGCGCCACGGTGAAGGCTTCCGTCTTCCAGAGCCAGTGCGGCGAGGGATTTCGCGAGCCTGCCGACGCCGGGGTGACGAGCGCGGTCGGAGAGTACGAGCTCCGCTTCTTCTCGGTGAGTGGACCCGGGACGCGGTGCGTGCGCTTCGTGGCCTCGCGCGGAGCCGCGGGCAGCGACAGCGTCGTGGTCGACCAGCCCGCCGTGGAGATGCGCCACGAGCGGAACGACCCCGCCCGCGTGCGGATCGACTTCGTCCTCCCGTAGCGCCGTCGTCGCCTGGTCCGCCACGACGGTCAGCGCGGGACGAGGAGCTCGCGGATGTAGTCGCCCACCAGGTTGGCCGCGGTGTCGTAGTTGCTCAGCACCACCACCGTCGCCGATGCCTCGGGATAGACCCACAGGTGCGCGCTCACGCCCGGGTCCGCCCCGCGGTGGCCGTACGAGCCGGCCAGGTACCGCTCGTGGTAGCGCTCGGCGGCGAAGCGCTCGATCGCCGCCGAGTCGCCGGAGCCGATCGCCCGCAGCAGCCCGGCGAGCGCGGCGCCGGCCGGCCCCGGGGGCAGCGGCGCGCCGGCCGGGCTTCGCGGAGCAGGCGACGCCGAATCATCCGCGCGCACCCCTCCCGCGCACGCCGCGACGAGCAGCGCGGCGGCCGCCGCCGCCCCTCCCCGCAGCGCCCATCGCCACGCGCCGGACTTGTCGCCGCGCTGGTTCCGCCCCATGCTCATGCTCCCCGGGTGGAGGTGGACCGTCCACGTGCGGGGGCTTAGACCGGGAGATATAGGCGAGGGTTGGTCCCGCACGGGACGAGGTTCCACGCAGCGCGCGGCGGTCCCGATGTACACGGTGTTCGTCGCCGAGAACTCGGCCTACATGGACCGGAGCGCGGAGCGCAGGCTCGGCGACTTCCCGGCGTGGGACGAGGCGGTCGCCGCCGCCCGGGACGTCGTGGAGCGCTCGCTCCGGGAGCTGCACGCGCCGCCGATGGACGCCGAGCACCTCTTCCGTCTGTACACGCTGTTCGGCGAGGACGCGTACGTCGTCCCCTCCGGCGAGCCGCGCCGCTTCTCCGCGTGGGACTACGCCCGCGAGCGCTCCCGCCAGATCTGCCGATCACCTTCCTGAGAGCCCGATGCCCGACGATTCGATCGCCCTTCTCCCCGCGCACGAGCTGGCGCGCCGCGTCCGCGCCCGCGAGCTCTCGCCGGTGGAGGTGCTGGACGCCTGCCTGGAGCGCGTGGAGCGGCTGAACCCCCAGATCAACGCCGTGGTCACGCTGAACGACCGCGCGCGCGACGAGGCGCGGGAGCTGGAGCGGCGGATCGCGCGCGGCGAGGACCCCGGGCCGCTCGCCGGGCTGCCGGTGGGGATCAAGGACGTGACGGAGGTGGCGGGCGTCCGCACCACCTATGGCTCGCCGCTCTTCGCCGACCACGTGCCGGCGGAGGACGCGCTGGTGGTGAGCCGCTTCCGCCGGGCGGGCGCGGTGGTGCTGGGGAAGACGAACACGCCCGAGTTCGCGGCGGGGGGCAACACCTGGAACGACGTCTTCGGCCGTACGCGCAACCCGTGGAACCCGGAGCGGAGCGCGGGCGGCTCCACCGGCGGCGGCGCGGCGGGGCTGGTGACGGGGATGATCGCGCTGGCGCAGGGGACCGACCTGGGCGGCAGCCTGCGCATCCCCGCCTCGTTCTGCGGCGTGGTGGGCCTGCGCCCCTCGGTCGGCCTCGTCCCCACCTGGCCGAGCGACTACCTGTGGGACACCCTGCAGGTGACCGGGGCGATGGGGCGCACCGCGGAGGACGTGGCCCTGGCGCTCCAGGCGCTCGCGGGCCCCGGCGACCGCTCTCCCCTGGCGCAGCCGGTGGACGGGCGGGACTTCGCCGCGGCGGTGCGGGAGGCGGACGCGCGGGGCCTCCGGCTGGCGTACTGCCCGGACATCGCGGGGATCGGGATCGACGCCGACGTGGAGCGCGTCTGCCGCGAGGCCGCGCTGGCGCTCGAGTCGGCGGGGGCGGCGGTGGAGGAGGTGGCGCTGGACCTGTCGTACGGGCGGAAGGCGTTCCTGGCGCTCCGGGGGCTGTGGTTCGTCTCCATGCTCCACCCGCACCTGGACAAGCTGGAGCGCTTCGGCGTGAACGTGGCCAACAACCTGCGCGCCGGCCTGGCGACCACCACGGAGCAGATCGGCGCGGCCGAGCAGGCGCGGCGGCGCATCTGGGAGACGTTCCGCGACTTCTTCGGGCGCTACGACCTGCTGCTGACGCCCACCATGGCCGTCCCCCCCTTCCCCGTGGAGGAGAACTTCCCGCGCACCGTCGGCGGGCGCGAGATGGAGACGTACGTGGACTGGATCGCGCCGACCTTCGTGCTGAGCCTCACCGGCCTCCCGGTCGCCTCCGTCCCCGCGGGGCTCGACTCGTCCGGCCTGCCGGCGGGGCTGCAGCTGGTCGCCCCGCCGCGGGGGGAGGAGCGGGCGCTGGCGCTGGCGAGCGTGGTGCAGCGCCTGCGGCCGACGGGGACGCCCGTGCTCTGATCCGCGCTCGCCGACAGGTCTTCACCCAGCGAAGCGCTGTCATCCTGAGGGCGCACGCGCGGAACTCACGGTCCGCGCGGGAGGTTGCGCGCCCGAAGGATCTGCGGATGGGGACCGCACGTCAGCCAGGCTCACGCTCGAACCCGACCCGCAGATCCTTCGTCGCCGCCAATCTTCCGCCCACTCGACAGATCCCGCGCGGCGGCTCCTCGGGATGACACCCTTGGCCTTCCTCATCAGGACCTCCTCGGAATGATCGACCTCCGCACGCCGCTCTCGCCCGGCACCTCGTTCCGCTTTCCGCTCCAGTCGCGGGAGGGGCGGCGCGAGGTGCTGTGGGGGGCGTTCCTGCTGGTGGCGCTCCCTGGCGTGGGGTGGCTGCTCAACATGGGGCACCGCGTCGCGTTCGTGCACCGCATGCTGCACGGCGAGCCGCCCTGGCCCGCCTGGCGCGGCTACGGACGGCTGCTGCGGCACGGGCTGGTCACCTTCGGGGGGATGCTCTACTACTACGCGCCGGCGGGGGCGATCGGGTACGCGGCTTGGCGCCTGGGCTCGGTGCCGCTGGGCGCGGCCGCGGGGGTGCTGGCGGTGCTCGCCACGCTGGCGATCCCCGGCTACATGACGCACTACTGCCGCGAGTTCGACGTGCGGGAGATCTACAACCCGGCGCGCGCCCTCTCGCGGGCGCTGCAGGGCGGGCGCGACTACTGGCGCGCGTGGGGGATCGCGCTGGCGGCGCTGGCGCTCTCGTTCCTGGGGCTGCTGGCGCTGGGCGTCGGCTTCCTGGTCACCAGCGTCTGGTTCTGGCAGGTGGCCGGCTTCAGCTTCGCCAGCGTGTTCGCGCACCGGTGGCGGCTGCACGCCCCGGCGGCGGCGGACGGCGAGCCGGGCCGCGCGGCCGCGATGGCGGTGGAGGAGGCGGAGGGCATTCACTCGTAGCGGCGGGCGCCGGCGCGGCGGCGGGGGCCCTCACCCGCCGCCTTGGAGCGGCAACCCTCTCTAAACTTCGGGAGAGGGTGGACTTTACACCTCCGGTGCGATGGTCGGGATCGGGTGCTGGCTGTTCCCTGTACCCTATTCCCTGTCCCCTGCAGTTGCGTGAGGGATGCGCGCCCGACAGGGCCGGGACGCCGCCGCCACAGGGGTATCGTGGCGGCGGTGGCCCGGCGCCGTTGGGCACAGTCGTATCGTGCCCTACGGCGCGCGCAGCCCGGCCCGGAGCGCAGCGGAGGGACACGCCCAACGCAGTGCGAAGTGCGAAGTGCGAAGTGCGGGAGTACGGGAGTACGGGAGTACGGGAGTACGGGAGTACGGGAGTACGGGAGTACGGGAGACAAGCACTCGATCTCAAACCACATCAGGCCCCGCGAGCGCCGCCAGGTTGTCGGACTCGATGCCGAGCACGGCCGCCTGCAGGTTGAAGTAGTTCTCGGCGGCGTTCGCCCACACCAGCTCCACGATCTCGACTTCCGTGAAGTGCTCGCGCAGCCGGGCGGCGGTCTCGCCGCTCAGGCGGCGGTGCAGCGTGGCCTCTTCCACCACGGCCAGCGCCGTCCGCTCGCGCTCGGTGAACCGGTCGCTGGTGCGGAAGTCCTCCAGCGCGGCGAAGCGCTCGGCGCCGACCTTCTCCCGGACGGCGCGCACCAGCGCCAGGTCCTGGCAGAAGGTGCAGCCGTTCAGCCGCGACGCCTGGACGCGTACCAGGAGGAGGAGCTCCGGCTCCAGCGACAGCCCCTTCTCCAGTGTCTGGCCGATCTGCCCGGCGAGGACGGCCAGGCGGGGCTTGCGCGCGTAGATGACCTTGAGCGGGGTGATGACCTTGCCGAACTCCCGCCGGGAGAGGCGGTAGGCGAGGCGCAGGAACAGGCCGCGCGGACGCTCGATCGCGGATAGGAGCATGGGTCGAACGCGAAGCTGGGGTGGACAACGTGCCCCACGCTACTCCGTTCCCCCGCTCTTCGCAACGGCCCGGCCCGGCGCCGGCGCGAGCTCCGCGCGGTACCGGGCGGCGAGCTCCGGGCGCCCCGCGCGCTCGTAGTGCTCGGCCACCCGGCGGAGCGCGGCCCGCGCCTGGTCCGCGTGCCCGCCGCGGCCGTTCCGCAACGCCGCGTGGGCGCCGAGCAGGAGCGGCTCGGCCTCGGCGTGCCGGCCCAGCGCCGACAGGCACGCGCCCAGCGCGCTCTCCGTCTCGACCACCTGCCAGTGCCCGGGCGGAAGCACCCGCCGGCGGGCGGCGAGCGCCGCTTCCAGGAGCGGCCGGGCCTCCCCCGCGCGACCCAGGTCGAGCAGGAGGAGCCCCAGCCCCGTGCGGGTGGCGGCCGTGACCGGGTGGCCGGCGGGGAGCACGCGCCGGTGCACGTCCAGCGCCTGCCGGTACAGCGCCTCGGCGGCGCGCAACTCCCCGGTGCGGTGCAGGAGGAGCGCGTAGCCGGCGCGGTCCGACGCCAGGTCCGGGTGGCGCTCGCCCACCAGGCGGAGCCGCAGCTCCAGCGCCTGCCGGTACAGCGTGTCGGCGCCCGCGTGGTCGCCCCGGTCGCTCAGCACGCCGGCCAGGTTGCTGAGGCTCACGCTCACCTCGAAGTGCCGCGGCCCCCAGAGCGCCCGGCGCGCCGCCAGCGCCTCGCGGTGCGCGGCCTCCGCCTCCTCCAGCCGCCCCTGGTCGCGCAGGACGTGCCCCAGGTTGTTGAGCGTCTGCGGCACCCCCGCCGGCTCGCTCTCCGCGTGCGCCCGGTCGGTGGCGAGCGCCTCGCGCAGGAGCCCCTCCGCTTCGTGCGGGCGCCCCTCCATCCGCAGCACCAGCGCCAGCCCGTTGAGCGTGCGCGCCACCTCGGGGTGGGTGTCGCCGTAGCGCTGCCGCCGCGCCGCCAGGACGCGGCGGTACAGCGCCTCGGCGGCCGGGTAGCGCCCGTCCACCCGCAGCACGCTGGCCAGCAGGTTGGCCACGCCCACCGCGTCGGGGTGCGTCTCGCCGCGCAGCTCCCGCAGGACCGCGTACGACGAGTCGAGGAGGGTGACGGCGCGGTCGTACGCGCCCAGCCCGTAGTAGGCCTTCCCCACCGCCAGGAGCAGCTCCGCCCGCATCGCCGGCCGCTCCGCCATCCCCGCGCCGAGCTGGGCCGAGGCGCTGTCGAGCACCTCGCGCACGGTCAGCAGGCTCCCGCTCCCCTCGTACGGGTCCGAGCGCTGGAAGAGGTCCAGGAGGAACGACTCGACTTCGCGCGCCCGGTCGCGCTCGGCGGCGATCCGCTCCGCCTGGACGGCCGTCACCGCGCTGAAGCCCGTGAGCAGCACGGCGGCCAGCGCGGCGGCGGCCACGGCCGCCCGGTTGCGCCGGACGAACTTGCGGACCCGGTACCAGCGCGTGTCCGCCCGCGCCGCCACGGGGAGCCCGCCCAGGTGCCGGCGCAGGTCCGCGGCGAGCTGCTCGGCGGTCGCGTAGCGCTCCTCCGGCTCGGCCCGCAGCGCCTTCAGCACGATGGCGTCCAGGTCGCCGCGCAGCCGGCGGGCGAGGCGCTCCGGGGAGAGCCCGCGCGCCGCGGCGGCCCGCCCCGGCTCGCCTTCCCCGCCGCCGCCGGGGGATGCGCCGAGCACCGCGGCGGAGGGCGGCCGCGGCTCCCGGTCCGCCCCGGCGCCCCCGCGGCGGGGGAGGCGCCCGGCGAGGAGGAGGTGGAGGAGGACGCCCAGCGCGTACACGTCGCTGGCGGTGGTCACCGGCTCGCCGCGCGCCTGCTCGGGGCTGGCGTACTCGGGCGTCATCAGCCGCAGCCCGGCGCGCGTGAGGGCCGTCTCGGGGGCGGCCTCGCCCTGCGCCAGCAGCCGGGCGATGCCGAAGTCCAGCAGCTTCGGCTGGCCGGCGGCGGTCACCAGCAGGTTGGAGGGCTTGAGGTCGCGGTGCACCACCAGGCTCCGGTGCGCGTACTGCACCGCGTCGCACACCTGGCGGAAGAGGGCGATGCGCTCCTCGACCGAAAGGCGGCCCCGGTCGCAGTAGCGGTCGAGCGGCTCGCCCTCGACGTACTCCATCGCGAACCACGGCACCCCGTCGGAGCTCACGCCGCCGTCCAGCAGCCGGGCGATGGAGGGGTGCTCGAGCGAGGCCAGGATCTGCCGCTCCTCCAGGAAGCGGCGCAGCAGGTACGCCGTGCGGAACCCGTCGCGCAGCACCTTGAGAGCCACCCGCTGCCTGAGCTCGGGGTCCCGGCGCTCGGCGAGGTAGACGCTCCCCATCCCCCCGCGGCCGACCTCCCGCACCACCCGGAACGGCCCCACGTCGGTCCCGGGGGGCAGGGGCGCCGGCTCGCCGCCGCCCTCGAACAGCGCGGCGGCGAAGCGCGGGGCGGGCTCCTCCAGGAAGTCGCCGGCCTCGCCGCACGCGCGCAGCAGGGCCTCCACCTCGGCGCGGAGCCCGGCGTCGCCCCCGCACAGCGCGGCGGCCCGCTCGCCCTGCTCCGCCTCCGGCAGGTCGATCACCCGGTCGAGCACCTCCATGGCGCGCCGCCAGCGGTCGCGCGTCTCCTCCCGCATCGGCTCCTCCCCGGCAGAGGGGTGGCAAGGGCGACGGCCTCGTACCCGATCCGGATGAACCACGGCTAGACGACGCGGGCGGGCGTCCGTGCCGCTGCCGCGCCCGACCCACGTGGCAGGGTGAGTAGATCCTTCGGCCCTGCCGTCATTCGGGCGGATGCTGGCTCCGTGTGGCCGGGCCTCAGGATGACGGCGAACAGCAACCGGTCTTCCGGATTCGGGATCACTCCTTCAGGGCGTGCAGCAGCCACCCCTTCGCCTTCACCCAGTCGCGGCGCACGGTCCGCGAGGTCACCCGCAGCGCCTCCGCCGTCTCCTCCTCCGACAGGCCGCTGAAGAAGCGGCACTCCACCACGCGGCCCAGCCGCGCGTCGATGGCGGCCAGCTCGCCGAGCGCGTCGTCGAGGGCCACCAGCGCCGCGGCGCGCTCCTCGACGGCGATGGTGACGCTGTCCAGGTCCACGCGCCGCAGCCCGCCGCCGCGCCGGGCCGCCAGGTGCCGGCGCGCGTGGTCGACCAGGATGCGGCGCATCGCCTGGGCGGCCGCCGCCAGGAAGTGGCCCCGGTCGGCCCAGCCGGGGCGCTGCCGCGAGAGCCGCAGGTACGCCTCGTGGACCAGCGCGGTGGTGCAGAGCGTGTGGCCCTCGCGCTCGCGACGGAGCTGCCGGTGGGCCATGCGCCGCAGCTCGGCGTAGACCACCGGGTAGAGCTCGTCGACGGGGAGGGGAGCCGCGGGGACGGCGTCCCGGAGGTCGTCCGGGGGCTCTGGCATCGGGGACTGGGTGAACGGCGGCGGCGGGGAGCTCGCGCGGGGATGGACCGGGGTGCCGCGGGCGGAAGGGGCGGCGGGAGGGACTGCCCGGGAAAAGATGGCCGCGGGGCCGGGCAGGGGGCAAGGGGCCGGCCGGAACGGGTCGTCGGAAGCCGATGTCCGGTTCCGGCGCGCGGCTGCGCATCCAGGAGAGAAGGGCGGGAGCGAGGCCGCCCCACCCTTCTCTTCGTTCCTCCGTACCTCTACAAGGAGCCCGCCATGGCCATTCGCGAAGACCTGATCGTGCTGCCCGCCGAAGCCGGCATCGTGTCCGAGGCGCAGGCGCGCGGCGACGACCCCGCCGTCCGGCGGATCACGCGCAGGAAGATGGACGCCCGGGAGGCCCGGGAGCTCGACGCCACCCCGGCCGCGGGCTTCACCCTCGACGAGCTGCCGCGCGCCGAGCGCGAGGAGGGGCGCCGGTTGGCCGCCGCCGCCAGCGCGCTGATGCTGAAGGGGCTGCTGCACCGGGCCGACCCCCGCGGCTTCCCCGTGGCCGCCGGCGCGCAGGCGCCCGACGCCGTGGCCGCGCGGCTGGCGGCGGAGCTCGACCCGGCGGTGTTCGCCCGCGTGCAGCCGCGCCTGGAGCGGGCGCTGCGCGAGCCGAAGCGGCTGGAGCGCATCCTGGGCCCCTTCGCGAAGGTGGACCTGCGCCGGCCCGAGCTGGACCCGGAGGTCGCGAAGCTCGTCGTCAGGCCCCGGCGCGGGCCCGGCGGCGCCGACGCGGGCGACGCGGTCCCCCGGGGCGCGAAGTTCACGCGGGCGCACCTGATCCTGCGCGCGCTCCACTGCGTCCGCGAGACCTCGGGCGGCGGCGCCGACGAGATGATCCTGGGCGGCGTGCTGGTGGGCGCCAGCGGCAACGTCAAGGCGATCAACTCGATCGTCTGCGGCGAGTTCGACACGGGCGACTACTACGACGCGGGCGAGCTGTTCCTGGGCCAGTACAGCCTGCGCACCACCGCCGGCTACCCCAAGTCGCTCTACGCCATCTTCAAGCTGGTGGAGTCGGACAGCGACGACCGCGAGGTGGCGCAGCAGCTCACCGCCACGCTCTCCCTCCTGGCCAGCACCATCCTGAGCGCCCTCGCCTCGCCCGCCGTGGGAGGGACGGTGGCCGCGGTGATGCAGGCCATCGGGGGCTTCATCTCCGACGTGATCGACGAGGACGAGTTCCCGCCGTACGGGATCCGGCTGACGCTGCAGAGCGAGAACCAGTTCGGCGGCCCCGTGGGCCCGAAGGAGCGCACCAACGACATCGTGGGCCACGGCGGGAAGTACCGGATCGGCTACCGCTGGGTGCTGAACGCCTGACCCCGCGCGCCCACAGGTGAGTCCGGACGCGATGCCCGCCCGCGCGATCATTCGCCGGGCGGGCATCGTGGCGTCCGCACCGTCCGTCATCCTTGCCTGCGGGCACCGTCTCGCTCAACGTACAGGTCGACTCCCCACGCGCGTCCGGAGGGGACGCAGCCGGTGTCTCCGGGTGTCGCGCCGCTGGAAGTGATCGGGAAGCTCACGTGCCGCGAGGAGGTGCACATGCGCAGGGCCGTCCTCATCGGTCTGGTGATCCTGGGCTCCCTGCCCACGGTGGGGTGCGGCGGCGGGGGCACGCCGCCCGACAGCGTGCCGGAGGGGCGCAGCCGGGCCGACCTGATCACGCAGGAGGAGATCCGGCGGGCGCCTTACGTGAACGCGTACGAGCTGGTGCAGGCGCTTCGCTCGAACTGGCTGCGCATCCGGGGATCGGACAGCTTCAACAACCCGGGGCAGGTGCAGGTCTACCGCGACGACGTGCGGATCGGCGGCGTGGAGACCCTGCGCGCGATCTCCACCGCGGAGATCTCTTCCATCCGCTTCTACGACGGGCTCACAGCCGCCGGGCGCTGGGGGCTCGACCACGGCAACGGCGTGATCTACGTCTCCACCCTGAAGCAGCGGTAGATCGTACCAGATCCAGAGTCGTACAGAGATGTCATTCCGAGGGAGCGCCCGCACCGGCCTTGCCTCCGCGACCAGGCCCGGGCGCGACCGAAGAATCTACTTCGCCTGCGAGCGAGGTCCGTCCATCGCGACTACCCACGTGCCGCGGTGAGTAGATTCTTCGGTCGCCGCCCGGCTTTATCGCGTTTGGAAGGTTCGGCGCAGCGGCTCCCTCAGAATGACAGTCTAGTCTATTAATTGCACGAACAATCCTGGTCAGCGGTATCACACGGAGTCAGCAGAGTCGGCGGAGGTGTTCCTCTGCTGACTCTGCTGCTCTGCGTGAGGCCTGACGTTTTTCCGGATTTCGAATCAGGAGCCGCGGAACAGCTTCGCCACGTCGGGCTTGGTGACCTTGCCCATGGCGTTGCGCGGGAGCGCGGCGACGGCGCGCAGGGCGCGCGGGAGCTTGTAGGGAGCCAGGCGCTCACGGGCCCACGCCTGCAGCTCGTCCAGAGTGAGCGCGGCGCCGTCCTTCAGCTCGACGGCGGCGGAGACGCGCTCGCCCCAGTCGGCGTCCTCCACGCCCACCACGGCGCACTCGGCGACGGCCGGGTGCGCGCGCAGCACTTCCTCGATCTCCAGCGCCGACACCTTGTAGCCGCCGGTCTTGATGATGTCGACGCTGCTGCGGCCCAGCAGCCGGTAGTAGCCGTCCTCCACCACGCCCACGTCGCCGGTGCGGAACCAGCCGCCCTCGCGGAAGGCGGCCGCGGTGGCGTCGGGGCGGCGCCAGTACTCCAAGAAGACGGTGGGCCCGCGCACCTCCACCTCCCCCGGCGTCCCGGGCGGCACCTCGCGCCCCGCCTCGTCCACCAGCCGCACCTCCACGCCGGGGAGCGGCAGCCCCACGTACCCCGGCCGCCGCTCGCCGTGGAGCGGGTTGGAGAGCGCCATCCCGATCTCCGTCATCCCGTAGCGCTCCAGCAGCACATGGCCGCTGATCTCGCGCCAGCGCTCCAGCGTCTGCGCGGGGAGCGCGGCCGAGCCGGAGACCATCAGCCGCATCCGCCGGCACCCTTCCGACATGCGCGCCCGCCGCCCGGGCGGGGCCGCCTCCCACGCGGCGACCAGGCGGCGGTAGACGGTGGGGACGGCCATGAACAGCGTGAGCCGCCCCGACTCGATGCGCCGCCACGCCTCGTCCGCGTCGAACACCGGGAGCATCTCGCAGACGGCGCCGGACCAGAGCGCGCAGGTGAGCACGTTGACGATGCCGTGCACGTGGTGCAGCGGGAGCACCAGCAGCGTGCGGTCGTCGGCGCTCCACTCCCACGCCTCCACGAGCGATTCCACCTGCGCGCGCAGGTTGGCGTGGGTGGTGACCACGCCCTTGGGCTTACCCGTGGTGCCGCTGGTGTAGACCATCGCCGCCCGCCGCCCCTCCGCGACCGGCGGGAGCGGCCCCGGCGCCGCCGCCAGCGCGTCGGCGGTCAGCAGGAAGCGCCGCCCCTCGCGCCCGGCGATCGGGCGCAGCACGTCCGCGAAGTCCGGGTGGGCGACGACGACCGCCGCGTCCGCGTCCCGGATCACGTACTGCAGCTCGGCGGGGGGATGCGAGACGGCGAGGGGGACGGCGATCCCCCCGGCGCGCCAGGCGCCCCACTGCGCGGCCACGTAGTGCCAGCCGGGCGGCGCCAGGAACGCCACCCGCGCCTCGCCCAGGTCCGCCGCGCCGTCCAGGAGCGCGGCGGCCACGCGCGCCGAGGCGTCCAGCAGCTCCGCGTAGGTGAACGCGCCCTCCGCCGCGGCGACCGCCGCGCGGTCCGCGTGCCGCCGCGCGCGGGCGACGAGGGGGAGGTCGGGGGGTGCGGACATGCGGGCGAGGGCTACGTGTGT
The DNA here is from genome assembly GCA_036389795.1 of Longimicrobium sp. NCBI lineage: Bacteria > Pseudomonadati > Gemmatimonadota > Longimicrobiia > Longimicrobiales > Longimicrobiaceae > Longimicrobium > Longimicrobium sp. The sequence goes on along the minus strand of DASVWD010000082.1, from coordinate 12,192 downwards.
TCGGTGGCGAGGGAAAGGTAGAAGAGGCCGGCGAGAAGGCCGGCGACCCCCACGGCCATCACCGCGACGGTGCCGGCGGCGTTGAACCGCCGCGCCTCGAATACCCTGACCTGCGAGCGCGCCAGCCGGACCTCGTCGAGCCCGCCGCCCACCTCCCGCCTCCGCCAGCCGAAGACGCTGTCCTGCGTCACCTGCACCTCGTGCAGGACCATCATGTCGCCGCTCTCCGCGGTCACGCGCGCGAGCTCGAAGTAGCGCCGGGCGCCGGCGTCCGGCCGGGGCGTCGAGCGGACCCGCCAGCTCATGCACGCCGGCGCGGAGCCCGCCAGCAGCGCCGCGAGCAGCAGCCGGGCGAGCCGCGTCGCGGGGAGCGAGGATCGCGGGACGAGGGAGGCCCGCGGGAGGGAGATGTCACGCATGGTCGCCGGAGTCGCTGGACGAAGACGGCCGCGCGGCGTGCTCGGCGCGGGCGCGCGCGAGCACCGCGTGCACGAAGGCCTCCTTGCCGTTCGTGTACTTCTCGCGGTCGGTCGCGTGGCGGGCGGCGAGGGCGTGCTTGAGCGCGCGGTACTCCTCCGCCGCTTCCGGGTGCGCGCGCAGCCAGTCGCGGAAGAGGAGCGTGTCGCGCCAGTAGCGGGAAGCCGGCTCGGCCAGCGAGAAGTGGTGCGTGCGCCGGGTGGTCCGCCCGCGCACGAAGAAGCGCCGCTCGGGGATCTCCGGGTCGGGCCGCAGCTCGTACCCGAGCGCCTCCACCAGGGGCACCAGCCGGTCCGCCTCGGCCAGGGTCGGGACCGCGGCCATCATGTCCAGGATCGGCTTGGCGTCCATCCCCGGGATGGACGTGCTGCCGACGTGCTCGATGACCAGCACCCGGCCGCCCAGCGCCGCGCGCAGGCGCGCCGCCTCGGCGGCGAACAGGTCGCGCCAGGCGGGGTCGTACGGGGCCAGCCGCACCGTCCCGCGCGCCAGCCCCAGCGGGGAAAGGTCTTCCACGCCCGCCATCCTCAGGGCGCGCCCGCGGGCTGCCGCTTGAGCGCCTCCAGCACGTCGCGCTTGAGGAACGGGTGCAGCGCGCGGAGCGCCCGCCAAGGGGCGTCGGAGTCGCTCACCAGCTCCCGCGCGGAGTCCGGTCCCTGCAGCCTCACCCGCCAGGGGCGCATCCCCTCGCCCTGCGAGGTGGAGGAGAACTCGACCGTGCCTTCCACGAACTCCAGCCGGATGGTGAGCGACGGGTAGTCGTCGGTGCGCGTGAGCACCGGCTGGTACGCGCGCTCCGCCACGGGGACGGCCGCGAGCGCGGCGAGGAAGCGCCGCGTCACGCTGTCGGGGAGCGCCACCATCACGTAGCGCTGGCGCGCCCCGGTACTGGCTCCCGCCACCGAGAGGTTCCCCGATCCCGCGAAGAAGAACGTCTCGTCCTGCCGGTCGATCCCGTACGCCGCCCGGACCGGCGCCAGCGGCGAGAGCCCGTTCCACTCGTCGATGATGACGATGGACCGGAGACCGCCGAGGTCCGGCAGCGCGACCGTCCGCGCCGGCTGGGCGGCGGCGCGCCCGGCGAGCGTCAGGGCGGCCGTCGTGGCGACCGGGAGAAGCCGGCGGAGGCGCAGCGCGTACATCGGGAGCACTCCGGGAGAGGAGGAGGGACGGCGCGCGGTCCCGCGACCGGACCGCCGGCGCCCGCGACCGCAAATCTACTCCGCGCCGGACGCGGAAGGGAAGCGCTGGCGCGAGCGCCCCTCCGCGTGTATAAAAACGGGTGTCCGTGTCCGGCCCCCGCGCGCGTTCTCCCGTCGTGGGCCGCCGGTGCACCCCGGTCCCGTCTCTCCGCCACGAGTCCGCCGATCTTCCCCCCCGCAACCCCGAGAGAGTGCCGATGGCCGTGCTGCACCGCCTCGCGGGAGGAGCGCTTCTCCTCCTCCTGGCCGCCTGCGACTCCCCGTCCACCCCTCCTCCCCCGCCGCCGCCGCCGCAGACGCCCGCCGAGTGGCTGGCGGCGAACGCGCACCCGATCTCGTCGCTCTCGGCGGCCGACCGCGACTTCCGCGACCTGCAGCCGCTGAAGGCCGCCATCGGCTCAGCGCGCGTGGTGATGCTGGGCGAGCAGTCGCACGGCGACGGCACCACCTTCCTGGCCAAGGCCCGCCTGATCGCCTTCCTGCACCAGGAGATGGGCTTCGACGTGCTGGCCTGGGAGAGCGGGCTGTACGACGTGCACCAGGTGTGGAGGCACGTGCTGGCGGGCGAGGACGTGCTGTCGGCCGCGCGGCGCGGGATCTTCGGGGTGTGGAACCGGAGCGAGCAGGTGCTCCCCACCTTCGACTACGTGGCGAGCACCCTGGGCACGGCGCGGCCGCTGGAGCTGGCAGGCTTCGACAACCAGACCACCGGGAGCCTGGCCCGCGACTCGGTGGCGGCGCACGTGCAGGCGTTCGCGCGGCGGATCGGCTCGGCCGTGGCCGACGACCCCGAGTGGCCGGCCGCCGCCGCCACGCTCACCGAGCTGGCGGTCACGCAGCACTTCGACTTCAAGCCGCCGGCCGCCGACCAGGCGCGCCTCCTCCGCCTGCTGGGCGCGCTGCGGGCCGACGCCTCGGCGCGCGCGGCGGGCGACCGCGAGGCGCTCTTCTGGACGCAGGCGCTGGAGAGCCTCGCCTCGTACGCGAGCATGATGTGGGCGGCGCCGCCGGGGCAGTTCCGGGCCCAGGACAGCAACGTGCGCGACACGCAGATGGCGCGCAACCTGTTGTGGCTGGCCGACGTGTACTACCCGGGGCGCAAGATCATCGTGTGGGCCGCCAGCGCGCACGTCGCGCGCGAGGTGACAGGGCTCGCCCTGGGCAATGGCTTCCAGCCCTTCGCGACCGGCTGGACGGTGCACATGGGCGACGAGGTGCACCGGGTGCTGGGCTCGCAGATGTACGCCATCGGCTTCACCGCGGCCACGGGGAGCTTCGGGCCCGCCGGCGCCGCGCCGCAGGCGATCCCGCCCGTGACGCCGGGATCGCTGGAGGCATACTTCACCGAGGCCGGCCTCGCCAACGCGTTCGTCGACTTCCGCGCCCCGCCCGCCGGCGGCGAGTGGCTGCGCAACGTGTCCACGCGCGCGTTCGGCTACGGCGACCTGCGCGGCGACTGGACCCGCGTGCTGGACGGCATGGTGTTCACCCGCGAGATGATCCCCAGCACCACCGCCTCGCGCTGAGCGCCGCGGCTGGAGGGCCGCGTTAGTCGAGCCCTTCAGCCTGGCGCGAGCCGGTCCGGCTGGAAGAGTCGAGAATGTCGACCAATTCCTTCGAGTCCTCCCACCCTCCGGCAACACTGGCGAGCCCGCTTTCGGGACCGCTGGGGCGTGCCCGCTCATCCTGTTCCAGGTCTTCCGTCTGCACGCGGGAGATCGAATGGGCTTTCCTGGGCATCCTGCTCTCCTGAAAGAGGGAGTTTGACTGTAGCCGGAGCGGCATTTCGGTTCAAGATGTTCGACTATCCTCAACAGCAAAGGCCGAAGCTTCGTTAGCTCCGGCCTCAGATCTATCTCAGGATTCTGATCAGTCGAACAGCTCGCGCAGGGGCAGCTTCCAGCCGGGGACCACATCGCCGCCATCGAGCACGCCGTTCTCAGTGAGATGGAGGACGTCGTTGGGGGGACGGTAGACGGTGGCGGCTCGCCGCTCCGGGTTCACCACCACGACCATCCGGCACCCGGCGGAGAGCCAGGCGAACGCCTTCGATTCCAGCTCGGCGTCCGTGTCACCCAGCGAGACGATCTCAACTGCGAGATCAGGAGCGCCGGGCCCGAAGCCATCCGGGTCCCGGTCGTCCTCCCACCTTCCATTGCGGACGAATGCAATCGGCGGAGCCAGAACCGTGTCGGGATCAAAGGCGATCTGGAAACCCGTGGAGGAGTACGCCGTCCCGGCGCCGTTCGCACGCACATACCCACCCAGCCACATCCCGACCCGCGCCGCGACCATTCCCGCACGTGCGCCCCGGAGCGGGAGCTCCCTCAAGCGCCCCCGGACAAGCTCCCGACGCACGGGGGCGTCGGGCATCCGCAGCAGCTCGCCCGCCGTGACGAGCCTGTCCTCCTGCGCTGCGGACGGAGCCATTTTCCAACCTCAGAAGAACACCGGCTCCTGGTAGGCGCCGAAGACCTCTTCCATCGCGTGGCGGATCTCGTAGAGCGTGGCGTAGGCGCGCACGGCGTCCAGCAGCGGGTCCACCACGTTCTCGCCCGAGCGCGCGGCGTCCTTCAGGCGCGCCAGCGTGCGGTCCACCTCCGCCTGGTCGCGGCGGGCGCGCATGGCGGCCATCCGCTCGCGCTGGCGGCGCTCGCTCTCGTCGGTCACCTTGAGCAGCGGGATCTCCAGGCTCTCGCCCTCGACGGTGAACTCGTTGACGCCCACGATCACCCGCTCGCCGCCCTCGATCTCCAGCTGCTGGCGCATTGCCGAGCGCGCGATCTCGCGCTGGAAGTAGCCCAGCTCGATCCCCGGCACCACGCCGCCCAGCCGGTCCACCTCGGCGAAGATCCGCTCGGCCTCGGCCTCCAGCCGGTCGGTCAAAGCCTCGACGTAGTACGAGCCCGCCAGCGGGTCGATGGTGTTGGGCACGCCCGTCTCGTACGCCAGCACCTGCTGCGTGCGCAGCGCGATCTGCACCGCCTTCTCGGTGGGCAGCGCCAGCGTCTCGTCCATCGAGTTGGTGTGCAGGCTCTGTGTGCCGCCCAGCACCGCCGCCAGCGCCTGGTAGGCCACGCGCACGATGTTGTTCTCCGGCTGCTGCGCCGTGAGCGTCACCCCCGCCGTCTGCGCGTGCGTGCGCAGCCGCCAGCTCTCGGGGTTCTTCGCGCCGTACCTGTCGCGCAGCGTGCGGGCCCAGATGCGGCGCGCGGCGCGGAACTTGGCGATCTCCTCGAAGAAGTCGTTGTGGACGTCCCAGAAGAAGGAGAGCCGCGGCGCGAAGTCGTCCACGTCCAGCCCGCGCGCGATGCCGCGCTCCACGTACTCGAAGCCGTTGCGCAGCGTGTACGCCAGCTCCTGCGCGGCCGTGGCGCCCGCCTCGCGGATGTGGTAGCCGGAGATGGAGATCGGGTTGTACTTGGGCGCGTTCTTCGAGCACCACTCGAACATGTCGATCACCAGGCGCAGCGCCGGCTCGGGCGGGTACACCCACGCGTGCTGCGCCTGGTACTCCTTAAGGATGTCGTTCTGGACGGTGCCGCGCAGCTCGTGGAAGGGCACGCCCTGCTTCTCGGCCGCCACCATGTAGAAGGCGAAGAGGATGATGGCCGGGCCGTTGATGGTCATCGACACCGAGACCTGGTCCAGCGGGATGCCGCGGAACAGCGTCTCCATATCGTCGAGCGAGCTGATGGCCACGCCGCACTTGCCCACCTCGCCCAGGCTGCGCGGGTGGTCGGAGTCGTAGCCCATCAGCGTGGGGAAGTCGAACGCCACCGAGAGGCCGGTCTGCCCGCGCTCCAGCAGGAAGTGGTAGCGCGCGTTGGTCTCCTCGCTGGTGCCGAACCCGGCGAACTGGCGCATGGTCCAGAGCCGGGTGCGGTACATGGTGCCGTACGGCCCGCGCGTGAAGGGGAACTCGCCGGGGAAGCCCAGCCGCTCGTTGTAGTACGCCGCCTCCTCGGGCGCGGGGGCGGGGCGGTCGAGCGGCGTGTACAGCGGCTCCACGGCCGCGCCGGAGACGGAGGTGAAGTTCGCCTCGCGCTTCGGCGTGCGCTCGTAGGCGCCGTCCCAGGCGGCGAGGCCGGCCTTCAGCGCCTCCAGCTCCTTCTCCTTCTCGCGGATCCGCTCCAGCAGGTCCGCGGGGGGGACGTTCCTCTCGACGACGCTCATCTTCGAAATCTCGTTCAACGGGGTGGGATCCCCAGCTCGCTCACGATCCGCTCGGCCACTTCGTACGGCGACGCCTCGCCGGCCTCCAGCGCGGGGAGGCTCTCGTCGAGGATCTCCCCGCCGCGCCCCGAGCGCCACGCCAGCCGCTGCAACCGGCGCTCCACCACGGCGCGCACCCGCTCGGCCAGGCGCGCGCGGCGCCGGCGGCTGAGCTCGCCGGAGTCGGTCAAGTACACCCGGTGCCGGTCCAGCGTTCGGGACAGCTCCTCGACCCCTTCTCCGCTCTGCGACACCGTGCGCAGCACGGGGACCGCCCAGGAGCCGGACTCCAGCGCTGCCTGACGTGCTCCTTCCCGCGCCGCCTTGCCGACGGTGCGCAGGCTCACGCCGTGGTGCCCGGCGGCCTGGGGCATGTCGCCCAGGCGCATGTGCAGCATCACCTCCAGCTCCTGCGCCAGGCGGTCGGCGCCGGGGCGGTCGGCCTTGTTGACCACGAAGACGTCGGCGATCTCCATCAGCCCCGCCTTCATGGCCTGGATCGAGTCGCCCGACTCGGGGACCAGGACGACCACGGTGGTGTCGGCCGTCCCCGCGATCTCCAGCTCCGACTGGCCCACGCCCACCGTCTCCAGCACCACCCGCTCGAAGCCGTAGGCGTCCAGCAGGTCGGCCACCTCCTTCGTCGTGGTCGCCAGGCCGCCGAGGGCGCCGCGGGTGGCCATGGAGCGGATGAAGACGCCGGGATCGGTGGAGATGTTGTTCATCCGGATGCGGTCGCCGAGCAGCGCCCCGCCGGTGAACGGCGAGGTGGGGTCGACGGCCACGATCCCCACCTTCTCGCCCGCCGTGCGGTACTCCAGCGCCAGCTTCGACGCGAGCGTCGACTTCCCCGCCCCGGGCGGCCCGGTGATGCCGATGCGGTGGGCGCGCCCCATGTCGGGGTGCAGGTCGTGGAGGAGGCGCTCGAAGCCGGGGCGGCCGTCCTCCACCATGCTGATGGCGCGGGCGAGCGCCGTGCGCTGGCCCGCGCGGAAGCGGTCGAGCAGTTCCTGCTCCCGCGAGGTCTCCGTGCTCGTCATCGGGTCAAACTGCCGCGCCGCGGCTGGGGATGTCAAGCGCGGAGGCAGGTTTGAGCCGCGGCGCCGCGACTGGAACCACGGAAGCTCGCGGGAAGGACACTTGACCCGGCCCGCCCCAGGAACGCACGTTTCGGGACCGCGGAAGAGGACATGATACACATTTGCTCAGTTCGGGGACGGTCCGGCCCGGCGTGGATTTCCGAACACCCGGGATGGTCTCGGGCAGGCTCGCACGCCCGTGCAGCCCTCTCATACCAGGAGCGCGAAGATGAAAAAGCTGGAGCTGAAGCTGGACGACCTGCGGGTGGAGACATTCGAGGTCGAAAGCGATGCGGCGGAGCGCGGCACGGTGCGGGGACTCTGGGACACGTCGGGAGGGCCCTTCGGCTGCGGGGACAACTGCGTGGACTTCAGCATGACGGATGACGAGATGACGTGCGAGTACTCGTGCGACTGCGTCAGCAACGAGATCGCGTGCGCCGACCCGACCGACCAGACCGGCTGCGCGAGCTGCGAGGTCGGATGTACCGCGAACGGGACCTGCTGACGTGCCGCGGCCGGTATAGACCGCCGGCGCGGCCGGGAGGGCGCGGCGTGGTCGACGGGCGGTGGAGGAGCGCAGGCTCGTCCACCGCCCGTCGACCTTCTTCCGCCCCTCGCCGGCGAGATGCCGGGCCAGGGTGCGGCGGCGGATTTGCGGTGATAGCTTGGGCGCCCCGAAACAAACGTTGATCGGCGTGACACCGCACGATCGAAGGACCCTCGATGACGCGCAGGACCACGACCCTCCTTTCCCTCTTCGCGGCCCTCCTGCTGGGCGCGTGCGACGCGCAGGTCCCGCCCACGCGGGTGGCGACGCGGCTGGAGATCGTCTCGGGCGATGCGCAGTCGGGCGAGGCCGGCGCCTCGCTCCCGCAGCCGCTGGTGGTGCGCCCGTACGACCGGCACGGGCCGATCTACGGCCAGGCGATCACCTTCACCGTGGTCTCCGGCGGCGGCACCATCACGTCCGGGACGGTGCTCACCAACTCCGACGGGCTGGCGGAGGCGCGCTGGACGCTCGGCACCTCGACGGCCGACAGCCAGCGCGTGGAGGTGAGCGCCGTGGACTACTTCACCGGCAAGCCGCAGGCGAGCGCCACCGCGCGGGCCACCGCCCGCCCCGGGCCCGCGGCGGCGCTGGCCGTGGTGGGGAGCAGCGTGCGGGAGGGGAGCCCGGGCGCGGCGGTGGACTCGCTGGTGGTGCGGGTGGTGGACCGGTTCGGGAACCCGGTCCCCGGGGCGAGCGTCGCCTGGACGGTGAAGAGCGGGGGCGGCCGCGTGAGCCCGGCCGCCGCGGAGACCGACGCGGAGGGGATCGCGAAGGCGCTCTGGACGCTGGGCCCGCAGGTGGACGCCGCCCAGCTCGCCGAGGCGGCGTCGGCGTCGCTCGCCCCGGTCTCCTTCAGCGCCCGCGCCGCGCCCCCGGCAGCCGGGGCGGCTGAAGCCGCGGCTACAACGGCAGGAAGCCTCGCAAACCACGCGAGGCTGCAGGGCCAGGTTTGCTCCCTGGGCGAGGCCCGGCACCGGGGCCGCTCAGCCTCCGGACCGGCAGTACTCCGCGGTAGCTGCCACGGAGAGGACGCGCACGGTGGAGCCGGTGCGGACGACGTACTCTGAGGCGCCGTAGCGGGGGGAGCCGGGGTGCCAGTTGTACGTGTAGCCGAGCCGCGTCCAGGGGTAGCCCTGGGGGATGCGCCACAGGTTCAGCGTGGCGTCGGCGATCCAGCGCACGTGCCCGGGGGCGACGCCGGGCGGGAAGCTCGTGCCGCAGCCGCCGCTGACGCTGTCCGGGCACGGCCGCGTGGTGCCGACGGCGGGGTCGGCGGCGGGGCGGAAGAGGTCTTCCACGCGCACGCTCAGCTCGGCGACGCGGTCGTACCCCGCGCCGGGCGGGAGCCCCAGGAGCTGCTCCAGCCGCAGCGTGACGTCTTCGCGGAAGGTGCGGCAGGAGTCGCGCACCTCGGGGACCACCGTCACCCACACGTCGCGGGCGAGCGTGAGCGTGCTGTCGGGCCGGTAGCCGCTCCAGCTGGTGTACGTGGCCACGCGCACCCGGCCGTCCGCGCCGGCGAGCGCGGGCCTGAGCGGGAGCACGTGCTCGGGCCGGTACACCGCGGCGACGGTGATCGCGGAGTCGAAGAGCGCCTGGAGCACGTTCGCGCCGCGTGCGGGCGCGGGTCCGGCCGGGGCCGCGGGGGCGCAGGCGGCCGCGAGGAGCGCGGCGAGCAGGACGGGGAGCGGGGAGACGGTCCGGATGCGCATCAGCGGGTGGGGGAAGGGGTCGGAGGTGTCATACCGGACCCGGGATGAACAATGGTGGATGGGGCGAGCGGGCATCCGTGCCGCTGCCGCGCCCGGCCCACGTGGCGAGGTGAGAAGATTCTTCGGCCCTGCGGTCGTTCGTGCCGAGGCCGGTCCCGTGTGCTCGGGCCTCAGAATGACGGCGTGGTCTCACGGGACGAAGTCCCGCATGAGGGATGCGCGCCCGGAGGGCCGGGACCGTGGCGGCCGGGCAGTTTCGGCCGACGCGGGCCCGGCGCCGTTGGCCTGCGTTGTTTGCAGGCCTACGGCGCGCGCAGCCCGGCCCCCTTCAGGGGGACATGCCCGAATCCGCGGTTCGAAGCAGCTCCCGCCCGATCACCGCGCCCGCTCGGCGGCGATCCACTCGCGGACGTTGGTCTCCAGCACCGTGAGCGGGACGGAGCCGCTGCCCAGCACCACGTCGTGGAAGCGGCGCACGTCGAACTTCGGGCCCAGCGCCGCTTCGGCCTCGGTGCGCAGCGCGCGGATCTTCATCTGCCCCGTCTTGTAGGCCAGCGCCTGCCCCGGCCAGGCGATGTAGCGGTCCACCTCGTTGGTGATGTTCACCAGCGTGAGCGCGCTGTTCTCGGCCATGTAGTCGATGGCCTGCTGCCGCGTCCACCCTTTCGAGTGGATGCCGGTGTCCACCACCAGGCGGCAGGCGCGCCACATCTCGTAGGAGAGGCGCCCGAATTCGCTGTACGGGTCGGTGTAGAAGCCCAGCTCCTTCCCCAGGCTCTCGGCGTAGAGCGCCCACCCCTCCACGAACGCCGTCACCCCGCCGTAGCGCCGGAAGTTGGGCACTCCCTCCAGCTCCTGCTGGATGGCGAGCTGCAGGTGGTGGCCGGGGACGGCCTCGTGGCTCGCCAGCGCCTCGATCTCGTACAGCGGCCGGCTCTTCAGGTCGTACAGGTTGATCCAGTAGAAGCCGGCGCGCGTCCCGTCGCCCGCGGGCTGGCTGTAGTACGCGGTGGTCGTGCGCGGGGCGATGTAGTCGGGGATCGGCCGGATCCCGTACGGCATCCGCGGCATCCGCCCGAAGAGCTTCGGCAGCTCGCCGTCCATCCGCTTGAGGAAGACGGCGTTCTTCTCCATCAGCTCTTCGGGCGTCTTCGGGTAGAAGCGCGGGTCGGTGCGCAGCATCTGCACGAACTCGCGGAAGCTCCCCCGGAAGCCGGCGGCGCGCATCACCGAGTCCATGGCGGCGCGGATGCGGGCCACCTCGCGCAGCCCGGTCTCGTGCACCTGGTCGGGGGTGACGTCGAGCGTGGTGTAGTAGCGCACCCGCTGGGCGTAGTAGGCGCGCCCGTTCGGCAGCTCCGAGGCGCCCAGCGTCCGCCGCGCGGCGGGGCGGTACTCGCTGGTGATGAAGTTGAGGAAGTCGCGGTAGCCGGCGACCACGGACTGCTGGATCGCCTCGCGGCCGGCCGCCGCGAGCGCCGCCCGCTCGGCCTCGGGGACGGAGGCCGGGAAGCTGGCGAACGGCTTCCAGAGCAGGCTCTTCGTGGGGTCGTCGACGATGTGCGGCTGGAGGGTGCCCTCGATCCCCTCCAGCGAGACCGCCGGGAGGACGAAGCCGCGGCGCATCCCCTCGCGCATCAGCTCGGCGTGCTCGGCGGCGTAGCGGCGGAAGGCGCGCAGGCGGGCGACGTAGTTGCGGTAGTCCTCGGCCGTGCGCAGCGGCACCTCGTCCCCCAGCTCGGGGAAGTAGGTGTGGAACCCCTCGCGGTTGGTGATGGGGATCAGGTAGTCGAGCAGCTCGGCTTCTTCGATGTCGCTCTGCTTGACGAAGGCGAAGATGTCGTAGTTGGTGCGCTCGGCCGGCGCGAGCGAGTCGCGCGGGATGGCGCGCAGCCGCTCCAGCCAGCGCCGGTTGTCGGCCAGGCGGCGCTGCTGGTCGGCGAGCCCCACGGAGGCCAGGCGGTCGTTGTAGCGCCGGTCGCCCACGCCGGTGGCCAGCTGCGGGCTCTCGCGCAGGCGCCACTCCCACTCGTCGGCGAAGAGCTGGGCGAGCCGCTGCGAGGGCGTCTGCTGCGCGAGCGCGGCGCCCGCCGGGAGGACCAGGAGGAGCGCGACGGCGGCGAGGGCTTTCATCGGCGGAGCGGTTCGGGGTGGATGGAGACGAGGGTTCAGCGTACATCCGGGCACGAGGAAGCGCAACGAGGGGGCACAGTCCTGCCTCCGTCCGCGGGCGGCTGAAGCCGCGGCTACAACTGCAGAAAGCCTCGCAAACCCCGCGAGGCTTCAACCGCGACCAGGATTCGACAGCCCCCGCGTCGATCCCCGCCCGCACGCGCGGCACCTCGCCCCGCAGCCTCCGCAGGAGGCTTCCTGCAGTGGTTGCTGCGACTTCAGTCGCCCCGGACGGAAGCCCGGACGGAGGCCGCCGCCTTGCCTTTTGGCCTTGTCTAGCATAGCTTTGCGTCCGCGCCGCAACGCATCGTTCCCCCACGCGGCAGCGTTTCCCCACGCGACAACCTTCCCTGCCACTCCGAAGTCCCCCATGGCTCCTGTACGTCCCGCCGTGGACCGCGTCCGCATGCTCTCCATCCGCGACTGGCCCTTCGCCTGGAAGCTGCGCGGCACCGTCGCGTTCCTGCTCCTGATCGCGGCACTCGGCACGGCGGCGATGCTCAAGTTCGGCAGCGACAGCCGCGCGCTCACCCGCGACCTGGCCGCGCGCGAGCTGGCGGGGCTGGGCCTGGTGCTCAACATCGACCGCGACGGCTACCAGGCCGTGGTGGGGCTCGCCGAGGCCGCCGGCGCCGCCGACGCGCGGGAGCGGGCGCGCTGGCTGGACTTCTACCGCGAGAACGCCGGGCAGACCCGCGAGCGGCTGGAGCGCTACCTGTCGCTGCCCGGCCTCTCGGGCGAGCGCGTGCGGGTGGCCCGCGAGGCGCTCGCCGCGCGCGACC
>DASVWD010000081.1 GCA_036389795.1 Longimicrobium sp. | reverse complement strand
TCTGACTCAGGAACGGGCTCTCTCGCACCAATGAGCTTACCGACCTCTTTGCCGACGCCACCCGCCCAATTTATGCTCCCACACCCGTTTCATCCTCCCTGGTCGCGCGCAGCGCGGTGGTAGACTCAGGATGACATCTCCGTTGCCCAATCGATCGCAGAATCTGGTATGATACCACGTTTCGGAGCATCGTTCTGGTTCCAAACAGAACAGCAACAGATTGGAATCACACAGAGAAACAGAGGAACAGAGAAAACCGACGTCCTCTGTTTCTCTGTTTCTCTGTGTGAGGCCTTTCAGGACCTATTCCCGAACGATGCTCTGCAAGGTGGTATGAGTCCGATTCGCCGGAACCCAGCGATGCTCGGTGATGTGGGATGAAGGAGCCGCGACACCGCGGGCCCGTCACCAGCTCCCGCCGGGGCGCGCGGACGCGGCCAGGTGCGCGGCCGCCTCGCCGCGGGTGCGCGCGCCCAGCTTGCGCAGCACGCTGTGCACGTGGTTCTTCACCGTCGCCAGGCCGATCGACAGGCGCACGGCGATCTGCTTGTTGGAGAGCCCGGCCGCCAGCAGGTGCGCGATCTCGGCCTCGCGCTGGGTGAGCAGCTCCGTGCCCGCCGGCGCGTGCCGCTCGCGCGAGAGGGTGGCCAGCCGCTCGACCAGCGCCGCCGCGATGCGCGGCGGGCACACCAGCTCGCCGCGCACGGCGCCCTCGAGAACGCCCACCAGCTCCTGCACGGTGGCGTCGCGGTGCACGTAGCCGGCGAACCCGGCCTCGGCGCACTCGATCACCTCGCTCCCGGTTTCGTGGATGGCGAGCGCGACCACCCGGGGCGCGGGAGACAGGGCCAGGAGCGGCTGCACGCGCGCGGGCGCGTCGATCATCGCGCGGTCGAGCAGCACCACGTCGGGCCGCAGCTCGCGCGCGGCGGCGAGCGTGGCGGCGAAGTCGCCGGTGCAGCCGAGCACCCGGACGTGCTCGCGCCGCTCCAGGCTGAGCGCCAGCCCCTCCCGGTACAGGCGTACTTCGGCCGCGATGAGGACCTGGATCGACGAGCTCATGGGGTCCGGCGGAACTGCAATGCCATACCGCGGGGGAAGTCGATCTCGTTGGACCGGGTCGGCCCCGGATGCTTTCGGAAGAGCTAGAGACACGCAGCGCCGGCGGGACGTTGATCCGCGCCGGTTTCAGGCCGTCAGGAATGCCGCGACTGGTCCGCCGGTGGCACGAAGAGAGCCGTGCGCCCGGGAGCCGGCGGACCGGCTCCGGACGCAATCGGAAATTACATCGCTGAGATTCAGGCGCAACATCTACAGTGTAAAGATGTTGGTCCTCCTCCCCCTGGTAGCAGATGTCGTCCTCACGTGTCGCAGACGCGCCCTACGCCGGTCGATCACCGTCGACTTCGACGACCGCCCCGGCGAAGGCCGCGGGGCTGCGGCGACGTGCCGGCTCCGCGCGCGCCCTCCCTCGCGCGCCGTACGACGGGGACGGCTCGGGGCGGCGCCGTCCTCACGGGCGCAGGGGCCACACGCGGACGGTGCGGTCCAGGGCGGCGGAGGCGATCCGGCGGCCGTCCGGCGCGAAGGCGACGGCGGTGACGCTCGCCGCATGGCCCGCGAGCACGCGCACGGGGGCCTCGCCGGGCGCGCGGCCGGCGGCGCGCCAGAGCTGCACTTTGCGGTCGCCGCCCCCGGTCGCCAGCAGCGCCCCGTCCGGCGACCAGGCGACGGACGTGACGGGGAGGTTCACCTGGATCGTTCCCGGCCCGTTCGGCCCGTCGGCCCGCCGCGGCTCGGGCGCGCGCAGCCGGTCCACCGGCGTGCCCGCGGGGAGCGCGAAGGTGCTGGCGCCGCCCACCCACTCGCCCGCGGCCAGCGTGGCGCCGTCCGGCGAGAACGCGACGCCGCCCTGCCCGAACGCGCGCGGCGCGGCGACCCGGGCCCCGGTGGCCAGGTCGAACACGCGTACCGGCAGGCTCGCGGCCAGCCGCCGCCCGTCGCGGGAGACGGCGACGGAGAAGACCTCCGGCCCCACGACCATCTCCCGCGTCGCCCGGCCGGTCCGCACGTCGTACAGGCGCACCCTTCCCGCGCTCCCCACCGCCAGCCCTCCCGCGGGCGTCCAGGCCAGCGCCAGCGAGCGCACCGGCAGCGCGATCACGCGCGCGACACCGCCCGTCGCGGGGTCCCACACCACCACGCGCCCGTCCTCGCCCGCGGAGGCCACGCGCGCGCCGTCGGGCGAGAACGCGACGGCGTACACCTCCGCGCCGTGCCGCAGCGTCCGGTGCGACCAGTCCCCCGTGCTCCACACGCGCACCGCGCCGTCCAGCCCGCCGCTGGCCAGCCGCCGCCCGTCGGGCGAGAAGTGCACGCAGGTCACCCCCTGCGTGTGCCCGCGCAGCACCTGCGCGGCCGTGTCCGCGGTCACGCGGCCCCGCGCGTCCGCGCGGGTGTCCCGCGCCGCGCCCGCCGCCCCGGCCGCGAGCGCCAGCGCCGCGGCGACGGCGGTCCTCCGTGCGCGCGGGCTCATCGGGCGCTGTCGGCGAGGGTGGCGTCGGGGAGGCGGACCACGGCGCGGCCGCCGCGCTCCAGCCGCAGGTAGGCGTCCTGCTCCGCGTTCACGCCGAGCGCCGCGTATCCCCCCATCCCGGTGGAGAAGGTGAGGTGCGACTCGCCGCGGTCGCCGACGCCCAGGTGGATCGCCGCGCGCATGATCTCGTCCAGCGTCAGCGCGGCGCCGCGGCTGTTGTCGCCGGTCACGTAGCCGCCGCGCTCGTTCCCCTCCGCGTCGTAGATCAGGATGCCGGACACCGGGTCGCCCCGGTTGAAGCGCCTGCCCATCATGATCGGGTCCGGCAGCGGCGCCGCGATCCGCACCCGCGGCGTGCCGGCGGCGTCCACCACCACCAGCTCGCGCACGCGCAGCACCTCCGCCGCCGTCCTCCCGCCCGCGCTGGCCTCGGCGGAGCTTGGGTGGAGCGCCCGCGTGGCGGTGGTCAGCAGCCACCCCGCGGCGAGCAGGGCGGTGCAGCGCGAGAGGCGGCGGCTCCGGCGCTGCAGCGCGGCGACCGCGTCGCGCAGGTCCGTGGGGGGTGAGGGATCCATCGCACGCTCCTGGTTCGGGTGGCACGGGGACGGCCTGCTCCCGGCCCTCCCCGGGGCGGAGAGGGCGGCGGCGCGGAAACGGCTCGATTCGGGGTGAGGCGACGCGGTCCGGCGGGGGCTAGCCGGTGTCGTGCGGAAGGGCGGACGCGGCCGGGCGTGTGAGGGCCGCGAGCGCCAGCAGCGCGGCCGCGGCGGCCGCGAAGGGGAGTGGGTCGGCCGGATCG
>DASVWD010000080.1 GCA_036389795.1 Longimicrobium sp. | reverse complement strand
GGTGGACGAGGCGGCCGGCCTCACGCGCGCCATGCGCCTGCGCGCCGCCGTGGCGTCGGTCCGCGGCGACCGCCGCACCGCCGAGGCGTGGCACGCCGCCCTGGCCGCCCTCTGGTCCGGCGCCGACGCTCCGCTGCGCTCGGCGCTGCGCTGAAACATCCGCTCCGCCAGGCACCGACGCCCCGTCGGCCGAACCCGCGGCCGGCGGGGCGTTCTGCTGGTCTCCTGCTGAAAAGCCTCACACGGAGTCAACGGAGTCAACGGAGAGCACCAGGCCCCCCCTGCCGGCTCCGCTGCCTCCGTCCAATTCCCGATCCGGAAAAAACTGCAGGACTCACGCAGAGGCGCGGAGACACGGAGGAACTTCATCGTGTCGGCCGTTTCTCTGCGCCTCTTGCGTGAAACCGGATCCGGAACGCCGTCGCCGCGCCGGTGCCGGGGAGTCCGCGCTTCGCATTGTTCTTGCAATTCCGCCAGGGATTTTCTCCTCCTCCGCCCGGGGATCGGCTGGCGGAGGCGCCGGGCACCGTGCGTGCCCGTGAAAGCCGGGGGGCTCGGATGGTCGAAGGAAGCGGCACGGACGTCGAGGCCGCGCGGCACGCGAGCGGCTTCGAAGGCGGGGAGCGGCTGGAGCAGGATGCGGGACTTTACCGGCTCCTGGTGGAGAGCGTGCGCGACTACGCCATCTTCGTGCTGGACCCCGGCGGGCACGTCCGGAGCTGGAACGCCGGCGCCGAGCGCATCAAGGGCTACACCCGCGACGAGATCGTCGGGCGCCACTTCTCCACCTTCTACCCGCCCGAGGACGTCGCCGCCGGCAAGCCGCAGTGGGAGCTGGAGGTGGCCGCGCGCGAGGGGCGGGTGGAGGACGAGGGGTGGCGCGTGCGCAAGGACGGCTCGCACTTCTGGGCCAACGTGGTGATCACCGCGCTGCGCGAGCCCGACGGCCGGCTGGTGGGCTTCGCCAAGGTCACGCGCGACCTCACCGACCGCCGCCGGGTCGACGAGGCGCTGCGCCAGAGCGAGGAGCGCTTCCGCCTCCTGGTGCAGAGCGTGAGGGACTACGGGATCTTCATGCTCGACGCCGGAGGCCACATCGCCAGCTGGAACGAGGGGGCGGAGCGCATCAAGGGCTACACCCGCGACGAGATCCTCGGCCGCCACTTCTCCACCTTCTACCCGCCCGAGGACGTGGCCGCCGGCAAGCCGGAGTGGGAGCTGGAGGTGGCCGCGCGCGAGGGGCGGGTGGAAGACGAGGGGTGGCGCGTGCGCAAGGACGGCTCGCGCTTCTGGGCCAACGTGGTGATCACGGCGCTGCGCGACCGCGAGGGCACCCTGATCGGCTTCACCAAGGTCACGCGCGACCTCACCGAGCGGAAGGCGGCCGAGGAGCGGGCGCTGGAGGACGCGCGCCGCGTGGCCCGGGCCGAGGCGGCCAACCGCACCAAGAGCGAGTTCCTGGCCACCATGTCGCACGAGCTGCGCACCCCGCTGAACGCCATCGGCGGCTACGCCGACCTGCTGGCGATGGGGGTGCGCGGGCCGGTGAACGAGGAGCAGCTGCACGACCTGGAGCGGATCCGCCAGAGCCAGCTCCACCTGCTGGCCATCGTCAACGACCTGCTGAACTACAGCCGCATCGACGCCGGCCAGGTCCACTACGAGATCGAGCCGGTGGACCTGGCCGAGTCGTCGCGGACGGTGGCCGCCATGGTGGAGCCCCAGGCCGCCGCGAAGGGGCTCGAGTTCGCGCTGGAGGCGCTCCCGCGGGGCGTCGTGGCCCGCGCGGACCGCCTCAAGGTGGAGCAGATCCTCCTGAACCTCCTCTCCAACGCCATGAAGTTCACCGGGCCCGGCGGGCGGGTCGCCCTCTCCTGCGCGGCGGAGGCCGGCCTGGCCACGGTGAGCGTGGCCGACACGGGGCCGGGGATCCCGCCCGAGAGGACGGACGAGATCTTCGAGCCGTTCGTGCAGCTCGGCCGCTCGCTGTCGGCGCCCCACGAGGGCACGGGGCTGGGGCTGGCGATCAGCCGCGACCTGGCCCGCGCCATGGGCGGCGACGTCACCGTCCGGAGCGCCCCCGGCCGGGGCTCCACCTTCACGCTCTCCCTCCCGCTCGCGTAGCCGCCCTCCTTCCAGCCCAGGCTTCGAAAACCGGGATCACGCAGAGCGGCAGAGCCAGCAGAGAACCCGTCTTCCCTCTGCCGATACCAGGTTGACGAGCATCATTCTGGTTCCGAACAGATTGGAATCACACAGAGGACACAGAGAACACAGAGGAACTGAAGACGCGATTGAAGTTCTCTGTGTCCTCTGTGTCCTCCGTGTGAGGCTTTTCGGAAGCCATCCCCGAGCGATGCTCTGCAAGGTGGTACCACTCTGCTGCTCTGCGTGAGACATTGGGGCCATACCGTTCCGCCGAGATGGCCCGTCGACCGCCCGAAAGCGGTGTCCGCGGATTCCTAAACCGACGATTCCTTCGCCGCCACGCGTTTCGTTACAAACTCGTAAGTACAATCATTGCAACGAGGTGAGACCGAGGGTGAGAGGAAGGTGATAGAGGAGGTGATCCGGTAAACAGAAAGCATTGAGAGAGAGCGCGCATCATCCGGCGCGTGGGAGCGGGGCGGAGGCCGTCCCTCCCCACCGTGGGCCGCCCAGGGCGGCAGCCGGTCTCCGGCACCACGCGACCTTCCGGACCAGGAGCATCACGATGCGCGCTTCCTTCCCCCCCGCGGCCCACCTCCAACCGGGCGCCGCCACCGTTCCCCTACGCGGCGCTCCCGCGGGAAGCTCCCTCCGGACCCAGCCTTCCACCGGCGCGCCGGCCTCCGGCGCGCCGGTCCCCATGCTCCTCCCGGGGTCGATGGCCTGCCGCGGCCGCCGCCTCTTCACCCTCGGATCGTGAAGGAGCGAGCCATGCGCGCCACCCGCCGCAGCCGGACGCTCCCCCTCCCCCGCCGCGAGCCAGCCCCCCGCCGGAGCGCCGCCCCCGAGCGCGCGTCCGAGACCGTCCTGCCGGTCCCGATCCACCTCGCCCCCGCCGCCCCCGCGGCCGCCCCGGCGCAGTCACCGGACGCGCGCCGCGTGGCGCTGCTGGAGGCGCGCGCCGCCGTGGCGGCCGCCGCCAACGAGAGCGGCACCGTCACCGGCGCGCTGCGCGCCTGCCTGCGGGAGCTCTGCCACGCCCTGGGCTGGCCGGCGGGGCGCGCCTGCCTGCTGGACGCGAAGGGCGAGGTGGCCGGCGCCCCGGTCTGGCACGCCGCGGCGCCGGAGCGCTTCGACGCCTTCCGCGCCGCGCTGGCCGGGCAGCGCCCCGCCGCCGGGCGCGGCGCCGCGGGCCGCTCTCTCGCCGCCGGGAAGCCGGTGTGGATCGAAGACCTGCGCCGCGACGGCACCTTCGCCGCCAGCCGCGCGGGGTGGGAGGCGGGACTCCGCAGCGCCGTCGCCTTCCCCGTCCCCGCGGCGGGGGGGACGGCGGCGGTGGTCGAGCTCTACGCCGGCCGCGCGGAAGCGGCCGACCCGGCGGTGCTGGAGGCGTGCGCCTTCGCGGGGCGCCAGCTCTGCGCCCTGGTCGAGCGGCTGCGCGAGCGCGAGGCGCTCCGCGACGCCGCCGACTCGCTGCGCGAGGTGCTCGACGGCTCGCCCGCCCCCGTGGCCGCGTTCGACGCCGCGGGAGCCGTGGCGCTCTGGACCGCGGCCGCCGAGCGGGTGCTGGGGTGGTCCGCCGCCGAGGCCGCCGCCGGGCCGGCCGGCGCGGGGTGGGCAGGGCTGCGCGAGGCGGCCGGGCGCGTGCTGCAGAGCGGCGAGCCGGCCGTGGCGGAGCTGGCCTGGCGCCGGGCGGACGGCGCCGAGGTGGAGCTCTCGGTGCACTGCGCGCCGCTGCTGGCGCCGGACGGCTCGGTGCGCGGCGCCGTGGCGCACCTGGCCGACGTGGGCGCCGAGCGCGAGCACGAGCGGCTGCGCGTGGCCCAGCAGGTGGCGCGGGTGCGCGTGGAGGCGCTGGAGCGGCGCGCGCGTCTGCTGGCCGGCGCGGGCGAGCTGCTGGAGGCCAGCCCCGACGCGCTCGTCCACGAGGGCGCGCCGCTCCTCTCCGGCCTGGCGTACCTGCTGGTGCCCGCCCTGGCGGACTTCTGCCGCGTGGACCTGCTGGAGGAAGACGGCTCGCTCGCGCGCGCGGCGCTGGTGCACACGGGCGCGCAGGTCTACGCGGACCAGGAGCGGCACCCGGCGCACGAGCCCGACGACGCGCACCCGGTGCTGCGCGTGGCCCGCACCGGCGCCCCCCTCCTGCTCGCCGAGGTCGCGCCCGCCGTGCGCCGCTCGCTCTACGCGGCCCCGGGCGCGGCGCGGGGGCTCCCCGACGACCCCCGCGCGCTGGTGTCGGTGCCGCTCCGGGCGCGCGGGCGCACGCTGGGGGCGCTCACGGTGGCGGTGACGCAGCGCGGGCGGCGGCTCGGCCGCGAAGACCTCTTCCTGATTCAGGACCTGGCCCGCCGCGCGGCGCTGGCGCTCGACAACGCCCGCCTCTTCGGCGCGGCCGACGCGGCGGCGCGCTGGCGCGAGCAGGTGCTGGCGATCGTCTCGCACGACCTGCGCAGCCCGCTGAACGTGATCTCCATCGCCACGGGGGCGCTGCTGCGGGCGTGGCCGCAGGACCCGGCGCTGGCCCCCGAGCGCACGCAGATCGCGATGATCGCCCAGTCCGCCGACCGCATGCGGGGGCTGGTGGGCGACCTGCTGGGGCTGGCGCAGGCGGACGCGGGGACGTTCTCGGTGGAGCCCCGGCCGATCCCCGTGGGCGTGCTGCTCAAGCGCGCGCTGGAGGCGCACCGCGCGCTGGCCGAGCAGAAGGGCGTCTCGCTCGCCGTCACCCGCTTCCCGGCGTGCGCGGTGCGGGCCGACGAGCAGCGCGTCTACCAGGTGTTCTCGAACCTGGTGGGCAACGCCGTGGCCCACACGCCGCGCGGGGGGAGCATCACCCTCTCGGCCGCGCGCGAGGGAGGCGAGGTGCGGCTCTCGGTGGCCGACACGGGGCCGGGGATCGCGGCGGAGGACCTGCCGCGGGTGTTCGACCGCTTCTGGCGGGCGAAGGGCGCGGCGGGGCGCGGCGCGGGGCTGGGGCTCTCCATCGCCCGCGCCATCGTGGAGGCGCACGGCGGCGCCATCCGCGCCGACAGCCGGCCGGGCGAGGGCGCGACGTTCACCTTCACGCTGCCGCTGGCGGAGGCGGAGTAGGAGTCCCGAGTCCGCCCGCGCGGGGCCCTCACCCGCCGCCCTGGAGCGGCAGCCCTCTCCCGGCTGCGTGAGAGTGGACTCGACAGCGACCCGGTGTGTGGGGCAGGCTGTCCCCTGTCCCCTGCCGTTCGCGTGAGGGATGCGCACGGTCGTATCGTGCCCTACCGCGCGCGCAGCCCGGCACGGAGCGCAGCGGAGGGACACGCCCGGGACCGCGGCGCGAGGTGCGAAGCGCGGGGTGCCAGGTGCGCTCCGGGAACCTCGCATCGCCGCGTTACAGGGTGTCGAGATATAGCAACGCCTGTAACGGCCCGATGCAGGGGGCCGGCGGCCGCCCCGCGCTCGGATTTCGCTAAACCCACCATCCGCAACCACTTAGGCCAGGCGGAAACACCCGGCACGCCCGATGCCCCGGCAACGGTGCGAGCGCGGGGTCCGTCCGCCGTCTTCGGCGTGCCCGGCGCAACCGAGCGCTTTCAGGCGAACCCCTGCGAACCTTCTGCCATGGCCGCGAGTTCCCCCCACCGCAGCCGCGCCAGCGCGCACTCCGCCGGGCCCCGCCCGGCGGACGCCGTCGTGCCGGGCGCGGTGTGCGCGGCCATCCTCCCCCGCCGATGAGCACCGTCGTGAGCCACGACCCCGGCCGGGTGGTTTCCGCCATGCTGCCCGACCACCCGCTCTTCGTGGTGGACCTCGCCGGCCAGGTGCTCAGCTGGAGCGGCGGGGCCGAGCGCCTGAGCGGCTACGCCCCGGGACAGATCGTGGGCAAGAGCCTGGCGATCTGCTACCCCCCCGAAGACCAGCGCCAGCAGCGCCTGTCGCACGAGATCCAGGAGGCGCTGCGCGCGGGATACGCCGAGGCCGAGGGGTGGCTGGTGCGCCGCGACGGCGGGCGCGCCTGGGTGCGCCGCATGCTGGCCCCCCTGCGCGACCTGGAAGACCAGGTGCACGGCGTGGCCGTCCTCCTGGCCGACCTCACCGCGCTGCGCGCCGAGCGGCAGCGGCTGCAGGAGCGCGAGCAGTGGTACCGCTCGCTCTGCGAGCGCACCCCCGACGCGGTGATCTCGCTGGACCCCGAGGGCAACGTCACCGGGATCAACGCGGCCACGCTGGCGCTCCTGGGCGGCACCCGCTCGGCGCTCTCCGGCCAGCCGCTCCTGTCGCTGGTGGAGCCCGAGGACCGCGCGGCGGTGCGCGCCGCCCTGGAGCAGGCCGGCCGCGGCGAGGCGGGCACGGTCTCCTGCGCGCTGCGCCGCGGCGAGCGCCGCCCCGACGTGCTCCTCACCTGCGTGCCGATCTACCTGGGCGAGCGCACCGTGGGCGTCTACGCGGTGGCGCGCGACGTCACCGCGCAGCGGAAGGCCGAGCACGACCTGCGCGAGCGCGAGGAGCGCTTCCGCGCGCTGGTGGAGGGGATCCCCGCGGGCTTCTTCTACGCCACCGACGGCGAGGGGTGCTTCCGCTACGTCTCGCCCACCGTGCGCGACGTGCTGGGCTACACGGCCGAGGAGCTCCTGGGCCGCCCCTTCGACCTGATCGCCCGCCCCGAGCCGGCCGACGGCAGCGCCGAGGACGGCGCCGCCCCCGCCGGGCAGGGCGGCCCGGGCCGCCCCGCGCTCCCCTTCCGCGTGGTGCGCAAGGACGGCGCGGTGGTCTCGCTCGAGGTGGTGGAGCACGCGCGCTCCGCGGCGGGCGGCCGCGCCTCGATGGGCTTCGCCCGCGACGTGAGCCGGCAGAAGGAGCTGGAGCAGCAGCTCACCCACAGCGCGCTGCACGACCCGCTCACGGGACTCCCCAACCGCGCCCTCTTCTGGGACCGCCTGCGCCAGGCCACCCGCCTGGGCAAGCGCGCCCCGGGGCGGGTGTTCGCGGTGCTGATGATGGACCTGGACCGCTTCAAGTCGGTCAACGACACGCTGGGGCACCTGGCGGGCGACCAGCTCCTGCTGGGCGTGGCCAGGCGGCTGGAGCGCTGCGTGCGCCCGGGCGACACCGTCTGCCGCTTCGGGGGCGACGAGTTCGCCGTGCTCCTGGAGGGGATCCGCGACGCCTCGGATGCGCTGCGCGTGGCGCGGCGCATCGAGAAGGCGCTGGCCGAGCCGTTCCGGCTGGGCAACGAGTACGCCTTCGGCACCGCCAGCACGGGGATCGCCCTGTCGGCCACCGAGCACGACAAGCCCGAGGACCTGGTGCGCTACGCCGACGTGGCGCTCTACCGGGCCAAGGCGCTCGGGCGGGCCCGCCACGAGGTGTTCGACCACCAGATGCGCGCCAACATCGAGGCGCGCCTGCAGCTGGAGCGCGACCTCCCCCGCGCCGCCGAGCGCGGCGAGCTGCGGGTGGAGTACCAGCCGATCCTCTCGCTCAAGACGGGCGCGCTGTGGGGGTTCGAGGCGCTGGCCCGCTGGCACCACCCCACCCGCGGCGTGGTGAGCCCGAACGAGTTCATCCCGCTGGCCGAGCAGACCGGCGAGATCGTGGCCATCGACCTGTTCGTGCTGCGCTCGGCGTGCCGCCAGCTGCAGGCGTGGCGGGCGCGCTTCCCCGGCGTGCCGGTGATGATGAGCGTGAACCTCTCGGGCGAGCACCTCCTCTCCCCCGAGCTGGTGGGGAGCATCCGCGAGGTGCTGCGCGAGACCGGCGTGGAGAGCCTCTCGCTCAAGCTGGAGGTGACCGAGAGCGTGCTGGCCGAGCGGGCCGAGGCCAGCCGCGGCGTGCTGCAGGAGCTGCGCGCGCTCGACGTGCACGTGCAGATGGACGACTTCGGCACCGGCCGCTCCAGTCTCCGCCACCTGCAGCAGGTGCCCGTGCAGAGCCTGAAGCTCGACCGCTCGCTGGTCACCCACAACGGCGAGAGCACCAAGCTGATGGCCGCCATGGTCAAGGTGGCCCACTCGCTGGAGCTCTCCGTGGTGGCCGAGGGCGTGGAGACGCAGGAGCAGCTCGACCGCGTGCGCAGCCTGGAGGTCGACTACGCGCAGGGCTACCACCTCTCCGAGCCCCTGGGCGCCGAACAGGCCGAGGCGGTGATCATGAGCGGGATCAAGCTGGGATGAAGGAAGTGCGTGAGTGCGTGAGTGCGAAAGTGCGTAACGGCACTGGGCACTGGGCACTGAGGACTCAGGACTCGGGACCGAGAGAGAGATAGAGGCAGATATGCGTGCCATCCCCCGAACCCCGGAGCGTGCCATGCGCACACGGCTCACCCTCATCGCCGCGCTGGTCCTGGCGGCGGCCCCCCTGGCGGGCCAGGGGGCGTCGGCGCAGACGACTCCGCCGCGGAGCGAGCCCCGCCTCCTGGGGAGGCCGGTGGGAGAGCCGGCCCCGCCGCCGCCCCCGGCCCCGGCGCCCGCCCTGGCCGCCGGCGACGTGGTGCGGCCGGGCGACGTGATCAAGCTGCGCATCTGGCAGGAGCCCGACCTCTCCGGCGAGTTCCCCGTCAACGAGCAGGGGACCGCCGTGCTCCCCAAGGTGGGGCCGATGAACGTGGCCGGGATCACGCAGGACGAGCTGCGCCGGCAGGTCACCGCCGCGTACACGCGCTACCTGGCGCACAACGTGATCGACGTGACCCTGCTGCGCCGCATCCAGGTGCTGGGGTCGGTGCGCAACCCGGGCCTCTACCCGGTCGACGGCACCATGACCGTGGCCGACGTGCTGGCGCTGGCCGGCGGCGTGGCCCCCGAGGGGCGCAGGAACCAGGTGCAGCTCATCCGCGGCGGCCAGCGCATGGACATCCGCCTGACCGGCGGCGAGCGACTGGCCGACACCCCGATCCGCTCCGGCGACCAGCTCTTCGTGCAGCAGCGCAGCTGGGCCGACCGCAACACCGGCACGCTGGTCGGCATCGTCACCACCGGGGTCGGCCTCCTGGTCGGCCTCCTCACCCGATAGAGAAGCACGATGCGCGCGACGAACGCCCATTCATCCCACGGCGCGGGCTCCGGCCTGGGGGACGCCCTGGGGATCCTGGTCCGCCAGCGCTGGATCCTCGCCGCCTGCCTGGCGCTCGGCGCCGTCGCGGGCGCGGCGCTGGTGCTGGCCACCCGCCCCGTCTACGAGGCCAGCGCGCTGGTGCGCGTGGACGAGTCGCAGCCGCGGCCCGGCACCACCCAGCAGCTGGACCTGGTGACGCTGCTGGGCAACGCCGGGGGCGTGGGCACCGAGATCGAGGTGCTGCGCACCCGCACCCTGGCGGCGGCCGTGGCCGACTCGCTGGCGCTGCGCTTCGAGGTGACGGCGCCGCGCCGGGCCGTGCGCAGCCGCCTCTTCACGCAGGTGCGCGTGGCGGCGGACGCCCCGGCGGGCGAGTACCGCCTGGTGCGCGGCGAGGACGGCCGCTTCGCGGTGGAGGACGCCGCCACCGAGGCGCGCCTGGGCACGGTCGCCCCCGGCGGGGCGCTCCGGCTCCCGGGAGTGGAGGCCGTGCTGGCCCCCGCCGCCGCCCGGCACGCCCGGCTGGACCTGCGCGTGGTGGACGCGGACGCGGCCGCCCGCGCGCTGGTGGGCTCGCTCGAGGTCACCCGTCCCAGCCGCGACGCCAACGTGGTGCGCCTCGCCTACAAGAGCGGCGACCCCGTGCTGGCGCGCGACGTCCCCAACGTGCTGGCCGCCCGCTTCGTGGCGCTGCGCCGGGAGACGCACACCGCCACGGCGCGCAGCACCGCCCGCTTCCTGCGCGAGCAGCTCGACACCATCGCCGCGCAGCTCGCCAGCTCCGAGCAGGTCCTGCAGGGCTTCCAGGAAGGCGCCGGCGTGGTGAACCTGGAAGCCGAGGGGCAGAGCGAGCTGGCCCAGCTCGCCCAGGTCCAGGTCGAGCGGGGCGGGCTGGCCACCGAGCACAGCGCGCTCGACGCGCTGCTGCGCCGCGTGGACCGCGAGGCCGCGGCAGCGCGCCCGGGCGACCCTTCGCCGTACCGGCAGCTGGCCGCCTTCCCGGCGCTCATGGGGAACCAGACCACCGCCGGGCTGCTCGCCTCGCTCTCGCGGGTGGAGGACGAGCGCACCGCGCTCCTGGTGCGCCGCAAGCCCGAGGACCCCGAGGTGCAGGCGCTCACCAACCGCATGCGCCAGATCGAGGGGCAGCTGCGCGGGATGGCCGACACCTACCGCGGCGCCCTGGCCGGGCAGATCTCGGCGCTCGACGCGCGCCTGGGCGAGAGCCGCGGACGGCTGGACCGCATCCCCGCCAAGGAGATGGAGTTCGCCCGCCTGTCGCGCAAGCCGCAGGTGCTGGCGCAGCTGCACTCCATCCTGCAGGCGCGGCTCAAGGAGGCCGAGATCGCCGAGGCGGTCGAGGACCCCAGCGTGCGCGTGGTGGACCCGGCGGCGCTCCCCGGGCACCCGGTGTCGCCGCGCCCCAAGCTGATCCTGGGCGGCGCCCTCTTCCTCTCGCTCCTGCTGGCGCTCGGCATCGGCTACCTGCGCGAGTACACCGACGAGACCGTGCACACCACGGGCGACCTGGAGCTGGCCATCGGCGCGCCGGTGCTGGCCATGATCCCCCGCCTGCGCAGCAAGGCGCTGCGCGCCCCCGCGGCGCGCGCGCTGCCGAAGCCGCTGGCCGCCCTGCCGAAGCAGGCCGAGAAGGGGGCGCCGGCCCCGCTGGTGGTGGCCGACCCGATCACCCCCGAGGGCGACGCCTACGACTGGCTGCACACCAACCTCCTCTTCGCCACCGCGGGGCGCGAGCTGAAGACGGTGCTGCTCACCAGCGCCATCCCCGGCGAGGGGAAGACCACCACGGCCGTGAACCTGGCCGTGAGCCTGGCGCAGCGCGGCGAGCGGGTGCTGCTGATCGACGCCGACATGCGGCGCGGGCGGGTGGGCGCGCTGCTGGGCTCGCACGGCGTGCCGGGCCTGGCCGACGTGGCGGCCGGGCGGGTGGGGATCGAGGCGGCGCGCGAGGCCGAGGTGAGCCCGGGCGTCACGCTGACCTTCCTGGCCGCGGGGACGCTGGCCGACCCCCCCACGCAGCTGCTCCGCTCCTCGCGCGTGCGCATGCTGCTGCAGTGGGCGGTGAAGAACTTCGACCGGGTGGTGATCGACTCGCCCCCCGTGCACGTGGTGGCCGACGCCGCCGTGCTGGCGCAGTACGCCGACGGCGTGGTGCTGGTGGCCCGCAGCGGGATGACGCCGTTCGGGGCGCTGGCCGCCGCGGCCGAGCAGCTGCAGAAGGCCGGGGCGTCGCTCCTGGGCGGGGTGATCAACGACGTCGACTTCGACCGCGACGCGCGCTACGACAGCGCGTACCGCTACTACGGGTACGCCCGCACCTATTACGGCACGCAGTCCTGAGCCCTTACGCGAACCAGCCACGCCCGATGCTGCTGGAGACCATGCCACTCAGACTCTTCGCCCCCTTCGTCCGGTGGCTCAGGCCCGCGGCACCGCCCCCGCGCCCGGTGCACGAGCCCGAGGACTTCCGCACCCTGCTCCGGCGCGAGTGCGCCCGGGCCGACCGCACCTGCCGCGAGTTCTCGCTGGTGGTGCTCGCCCCGGCCGAGGGGAGCGCGCGCGAGGTGGTGCACCTGCTCGGCCGGCGGCTGCGCGAGACCGACGAGATCGGCTGGATGGAGAGCGGCGCGGTGGGGGCCCTCCTCACCGACACCGCCCGCCCGGGCGCCGACCTGGTCGCCCGCGAGGTGGTGGACACCCTGGAGGCGGCGGGCACGCCCCCCGCGGCCCACGCCGTCTTCACCTATCCGGGCGACTGGATCGCCTCTCCCGAGGCCGTCCCCTCGCTCGCCCGGGCGGTGGAGGGAGGCGAGCGCGACTCCGCGGCCGCCGCGAGCGTGCTGGAGCCGCTGCCGCCCTGCCTGCAGCCGTACCCGGCGTGGAAGCGGGCGATGGACGTGGCCGGGGCGCTGGTGGCGATCGTGGTCCTGAGCCCCGTGCTCCTGCTGGTGGCGCTGGCGGTGCGGCTCTCCTCGCCGGGGCCGCTCCTCTTCCGGCAGGAGCGCATCGGCTACCGGGGGCGCCCCTTCACCATGCTCAAGTTCCGCTCGATGTACGTGGACGCGAGCTCCGAGTCGCACGAGCGCTTCCTGCAGGCGCTGATCTCGGGGAGCCAGGGGAGCGGCTTCAAGCTCAAGGGCGACCCGCGGGTGACGCGCGTGGGCCGGGTGATCCGCAAGTGGAGCCTGGACGAGCTGCCGCAGCTCTTCAACGTGCTGAAGGGCGACATGAGCCTGGTGGGCCCGCGCCCCGAGCCGCCGTACGCGCAGGCCGGCTACGCGCGCTGGTACTACCGCCGGGTGCTGGGCTCCAAGCCCGGGATCACGGGGCTGTGGCAGGTGCGCGGCAGGAGCCGCGTGAGCTACGAGACCATGGTGCGCATGGACCTGCGCTACTCGCAGCGCATCTCCCCCGTCACCGACGCGCGGCTCCTGGTCGAGACGGTGCGCGCCGTCCTCTCCGCCGAGGGTGCCTACTGAGCGACTTCTCGTCCGACGATCATCCCGGAAGCGCCCGGCCCCTTCGAGGAGCCGGGCGCTTCTGCTTCCCGGAAAGAAGCCACTCAAAGTCCGAGCATGGTCGTCTGCACCATTCCCGCGCCGGATTCCCCGAACCGCCTGGCTCACACAGAGGCACAGAGACGCAGAGGAGAAACTGCAAAGACCCTCTGCGTCTCTGCATCTCTGCGTGATACCGGCTTCTGCGATTGATTGTACAAAGGAGATGTCATCCTGAGGGAGCCGCTGCGCCGAACCTGCCTCGGCAACGATGTTTGGCGGCGACCGAAGGATCTACTCACCCCGGAGCGAGGCCGGCTTCTGCGCACTGCATCTGGCCACCAGACACGCGGAGTAGATCCTTCGGTCGCGTCCCACCATTGGTGCGGGAGCGAATTACGCGCGGACGCTCCCTCAGGATGACTTCGTGTGTGGTTTGCACAGGCGATTTCGGAAGGTCGTATGATACAATCCGTTCGATTCTGGATTGCAGCGACGCTCGCAGACGTGGCATAAAGCGTTGCTGACGAAAGGCTTCGGAGAAAGCGCCGCAGGCCGGGGCGGAACAATTCGTGCAAACCGCCGCGTGCGCTGATGAGCCATTCGCCATCACTGGTCAGGAGGACTCAGCATGAGAAACAGGCGAACGACGTACCTGCTCGGCGCGGCGGCGGCCCTGCTCTCCATGGCGCTTCCCGCGTCGGAGCTGCCCGCGCAGCCGCGGGTGGTGCTGCCGGAGGGCACGGTCATCATCGTGCGGACCACCAGCCCGCTCGAGTCGGCCAGCGCGCGGACCGGGCAGACCTTCGAGACGGTCGTGGTGGACACCGTCAGCGCCGACGGCTTCACGGTGATCCCCGCGGGGAGCCGGATCCGGGGCGTGGTGACCTTCGCGCAGCCCGCGGACCGCCAGCGCTCGGGCGTCATGGAGGTCGACTTCGACCGGCTCACCCTGCCGGACGGCAGCGTGCACACCCTGAACGGGAAGCTGACGAGCACCGACGCCGCCGAGCGGCGCCAGATCGAGTCCGATCCCAACGCCCGCGTGGTGCTGGTCGGCGGGCGCGGCGGGGTGGGAGCGGCGATCGCGGGTGCCGGCTCCGAGCGCAGCCCCGCGTCCGGGATCCTGTCCGCGCTCGGCGCCCTGCTGTCGGCGGCGCGCGACGTCCAGGTTCCCGCCGGCACCCGGCTCGCGGTCCAGCTCGAGCAGGGGCTGGCGCTGAGCCGGCGCGGCGCCACGCGGTCGCCCGACGCGTTCACGATCTACACGTCGGCGGAGAGGATCCGCGCGGCGCAGCAGGCGCTGGCGCGGCAGAACTACTACCGCGGCCCGGTCCACGGGCAGCTCGACGACGCCACCCAGCGCGCGCTGTTCGAGTTCCAGGTCGACCGGGGGATCATCGCCACCGGGAACCTCGACGGCCGCACCGCCGTGGCCCTCGGGCTCCAGGCGGAAGCGGGCGCGGCCGACGGCGCGGTCCTCTCGCCCGAGGAGGCCTCGCTCCTGCGCCGGGGCGCCCAGGCCCTGGTCGGCCGCCACCGCCAGGACCTGGCGGTCTCCGCCACCGGCCGCCTGGACGCGCGCCGCACGTACTCCGAGGGCGACCTTGAGCTCTGGTTCGCGCTGTCGGCGTTCGCCGACAACGCGTCGCTGTACGAGCAGCTGGTCCGCGTCTCCGGCAACGCCGAGGGCTCCGTCTCCGCCGGCGGGGCGCTGATCTCCGCGGCCAGGCGGGTGGACGCCGCGCTGCAGCGCTCGAGAGCGTCGGGCCAGCTCCAGAGCGCGTGGGCGTCGATCCGCGCGCAGCTGACCGAGCTGGACCCCGCCTACCGGTAGCGGTCCGGCCCGGGACGCGCCGCCCGCGTCCCGGTCCGAATCGGGCAGGCCACGACGGCGCAGCTCGCCGTCGTGGCTTTGCTTTACGATGCCTCATACCAGGTTGCCGACCATAGTTCTGGTCCAAACAGATTGGAATCACACAGAGGACACAGAGAAAACAGAGGGAACTGAAGACGCGATTGAAGTTCTCTGTGTCCTCTGTGTCCTCCGTGAGAGGCTTTTCAGAAGCTGTACCTGAACGATTCTCTGCGAGGTGGTATCATACCGGTTTGCGGAGGATCGTCCGGGATGGAGATCCATGACTGAACGTCTCACACGGAGGAAACGGAGGTAACGGAGAACCGCGGGGTTCTCCGTTGACTCCGTGCGAGGCCTTTTCGCCGTTCGCCGGAGGATCGGAATCCATCCAGCCCGGATCCACGGCGAGGTCGAGCCGCGCCACCCCGGCTGCAACACCGGGCCGTTGCAGTTTTCCCCCATTCCGCCGCCGCCCCGCATTACAGCGTTGCAACACAACGTTGCATGTTCGTATGTTTCCGAAAGGGAACGCGAAATTTCCAAAATACCCCAGCACAACCACTTACGTGAACACCCGCGGGTGGAATGGGCGTTGCCCCTGCACGGACGCGGCTCACCGGCTGCCTCGCGGCGCCGGCATGGGCAGGATCGCGGTGGGACCGGGGGGGGAGGCGTCCGGTCTCATCCTGCCGTGGCAAATCGGGCGGATTCCCCACCGCCCCGACCCGAGAGGACGCATGACACGCATCGCCATCATCGGACTGGGCTACTGGGGCCCCAACCTGGTCCGCGCCTTCGACGGGCTCCCGGACGCCGAAGTGTCCCTGATCTGCGACCTGGACGAGACGCGGCTCATGCAGGTGGGCGCGCACTTCCCCCACGCGCGCGCCACCGACGACCCCGAGGAGGTGTTCGCCTCCGGCGTCGACGCGGTGGTGATCGCCACCCCCACCCGCACCCACCACGCGCTGGCCCGCCGGGCGCTGGAGTCCGGCATGCACGTGTTCGTGGAGAAGCCGCTGGCCCGCACCGCGGCCGAGTGCGAGGACCTGATCGCGCTGGCCGAGGAGCGCGGCCTGGTGCTGATGACCGGGCACATCTTCCTCTATACGGCCGCCGTGGCCAAGCTGCGCGACTACGTCGACAGCGGCGAGCTGGGCGAGGTGTGCTGCATCACCGCCGCGCGGCGCAACCTGGGCCCGATCCGCTCCGACGTGAACGCGCTGTGGGACCTGGCGCCGCACGACATCTCCATCATCCTGCACCTGCTGGGCTCGGCGCCGGTGAGCGTCAACTGCCAGGGGCTCGCCCACCTGCGCCCCGACGTCCACGACGTGTGCGTGCTCACCATGCACTTCCCCACCGGGCTCATGGCGGTGGTGCACAGCTCGTGGCTGGACCCCAACAAGGTCCGGCAGATGACGATCGTGGGCACCCGCAAGATGGCCGTCTACGACGACATCGAGCCGCTGGAGAAGATCCGCCTGTACGACAAGGGGATCGACGGGCCGCGCTACCACATGGAGTTCGGCGACTTCCCCTTCAGCTACCGCTACGGCGACACCCGCAGCCCCTACCTGGTGGAGGAGGAGCCGCTCAAGGCCGAGGCCCGCCACTTCGTGGAGTGCGTGCGCACGGGCGCGCAGCCGCGCTCCGACGGGCGCGGCGGGCTGGACGTGGTGCGCGTGCTGGAGGCGGCCGACCGCTCGCTGGCCGCGGGCGGCGGGCGGGTCTTCCTGGGCGAGGCGCCCGCGCCGGCCGCCGCGGGCCGCGCCCGCCGGCTGGGCCGCAGGCGGGTGCGCATCGCCGGCCTGGCGCCCGCGCCGTCCACGCTGTGAGCGAGCCCGGCGACATGGAGACCCTGATCGGCCCGGCGGCCGGCGCGCGCCGGCTGCCCTCGGCCGGGACCCTGCTCACCCCCGCCGACTGCGGCGGGGGCGACTGGGACCCCGGCGTGCTGGTGGGCTACTTCCCCGAGCGGCGCGTGGCCTCGCTCGAGCTGGCGCTGGGTCCCGGCTCGCGGCTGCGCTCGGGCACCATCGTGTACGCCGGCAGCCGCATCGGGCGCGGGCTGCAGACCGGCCACAACGTGATCCTGCGCGAGGAGAGCGAGATCGGCGACGACGTGGCGGTGTGGAGCAACACCGTGGTCGACTACGGCTGCAGGATCGGCAGCCGGGTCAAGATCCACTGCAACGTCTACGTCCCGCAGTTCACGGTGATCGAGGACGACGTCTTCATCGCCCCGGGGTGCACCTTCGCCAACGACGTGCACCCGGGGTGCGCCTGCGCCGACCCGGCCTCCTTCCGCGGGCCCGTCATCCGCCGCGGGGCGCGCATCGGCGTGAACGTCACCATCACCCCCGGCGTCGAGATCGGCGCCTACGCCCTGGTGGGCTCGGGGAGCGTGGTCACCCGCGACGTGCCGCCGGGCACGGTCGTCGTCGGCAGCCCCGCCCGCGTGCTGCGCCGGACTTCCGAGCTGCGCTGCCGGGATGGTAGCGCGGCGTACCCCGACGACCCCCGTCTCACGGACGACGCCTGATCCCATGTCGAATATGATCCCGCTGGTGGAGCTGACCCAGCAGTACCGCGAGCTGAAGGACGAGCTGCTCCCCGCGCTGGAGGGCGTGATGGCGGGGGCGCAGTTCATCCTGGGCGACGAGGTCGCCCGCTTCGAGGAGGAGTTCGCCGCCTTCTGCGGCGCCGGGCACTGCATCGGCGTGGCCTCGGGGCTCGACGCCATCACGCTGGCGTTGCGCGCCGCGGGCGTGGGGCCCGGCGACGAGGTGATCACCGCCGCCAACACCTTCATCGCCTCGGCGCTGGGGATCACGCACGCCGGCGCCACGCCCGTGCTGGTGGACGCGCGCGAGGACGACTTCAACCTCGACCCCGAGCTGGTCGAGGCCGCCATCACCCCGCGCACGAAGGCGATCCTCCCCGTGCACCTGTACGGGCAGACGGCGCGGATGGAGGAGATCCTGGAGATCGCCCGCCGCCGCGGCCTGAAGGTGATCGAGGACGCCTGCCAGGCGCACGGCGCGCTGCACGGCGGCCGGCGCGCCGGTGCCATCGGCGACGCGGGGTGCTTCTCCTTCTACCCGGGGAAGAACCTGGGCGCGTACGGCGACGGCGGCGCGGTGGTGACGAACGACGGGGAGCTCGCCGACCGGCTCCGCCGCGACCGCAACTACGGCTCGCGGGTCAAGTACGTGCACGAGACGCTGGGGATGAACAGCCGCCTCGACACCATGCAGGCGGCGGTGCTGCGGGTGAAGCTGCGCCGGCTGGAAGGCTGGAACGAGCGCCGCCGCGAGCTGGCCGGGCTCTACCGCGAGCTGCTGGCGGAGGCCGACGTCGCCCTCCCCGAGGCGCTCCCCGGGCGCGAGCACGTGTGGCACCTCTTCGTCGTCCGCCACCCGGAGCGCGACCGGCTGCTGAAGGAGCTGCACGCGCGCGGCGTGGGCGCCGGCATCCACTACCCGATCCCGATCCACCTCCAGGAGGCGTACCGCGGGATCCGCACCTTCCCCGAGGGCGCGCCGGTCTCCACGCGGCTCTCGGCCGAGGTGCTCTCGCTCCCGCTCTACCCGGAGATGACGGAGGAGCAGGTGACTCGCGTGGCGGAAGCGGTGCTGGAGTGCGCGCCGGGCGCCGCGCTCGTGGCGGTGACATGAGACCGCTGCGCGTCCTGGCCGTCAGCGGCGACAGCGTGGGGCACCTGTCCCACGCCGTCGTCGTGCTGGGCGCGCTCGCGCAACGCTACGACCTGGACGCGGCGGTGGCGCTCCCCGCCGACTCGCGCTTCCGCGACTGGGTGGAGCGCCGGGGCTACCCCGTGCACGCGGTGGGGAGCGTGGGGGGGACGCACCGCGAGCTCTCCCGGGCCGACCTGGCCCGCCACGCGGGGACGCTGGCGGGCGCGACGCTCCGGGGCGCGCGCGAGGGGGCGGCGCTGCTGGAGCGCTTCCGGCCCGACCTGGTGCTGGGCACGGGCGGGCGGTGCTCGTTCGCGCCGATGGCGGCGGCGGCGCTGCGCGGGTATCCCACGCTCACCGTCCCGCACTACGCGCTGCGCCGGGCCAACCGGGCGCTGGCCTGGATGGTGGACCGCACCTGCCTGGCGCGCGCGGCCGACACGGCCCGCTTCCCCCGCTTCCTGCGCCCGCGCCTGAGGGTCACCCGCACGCCGCTGCGCCCCGAGGCGTTCGCGCCCGCGTGCGCCCGCGCCGCGCGCGAGCGGCTGGGGCTGGACCCGGACCGCCCCGTCGTCGCCCTCATCGGCTACAGCGCCGGGTCGCCGGGGACCACGCGGCTCTTCGCCGACGCCGCCCGGCGCCTGCGCGCGGAGCGGCCCGACGCGCAGCTGGTGGTCCAGTACGGCGGGCACGCCCCGGCCGGGGACGACGCGGAGGCGCTCGCCGCCCCGGTGGTGGCGCGCCCCTTCTTCGACGACCTGCTCGCGGTGTTCCCCGCCTGCGACCTGGTGGTGAGCGCGGCGGGGGAGACCACGCTGCTGGAGGTGTGCGCGCGCGGCGTCCCCGCCGTCTGCGTCTCCGTACCCGACTCCCCGATCGGGCCGCACATCCGCGACCTGGCCGACGACCTGGTGCGCGCCGGGGCCGCCGTCTTCCTCCCGCCGGAGCGCCTCTCCGGCGCGGCGTTGGCGGGGGAAGTCCGCCGGCTGCTGGCCGACGGCGCCGAGCGGGAGCGCATGGCCGCCGCCGCGCGCGCCGCGGCCGACCCGGGCGCCGTCGACGCCATCGTAGAGGTGATCGAGGAGCTGCTGGCCGAGCGCGGCGCGCTCTCGCGGCCCCTGGAGCCGGCCCTGGCATGAGCGCGCGCACCCTCTCCGAGCGCACGGTCTCGGCCGGGCAGTGGCGGATGGCCGCCTGGGGCGTGCAGGCGGCGCTGCAGCTCGGCTTCGGCGTGGTGCTGGCGCGGCTCCTTCCCCCGCGCGACTTCGGGGTGGTGGCGCTCGCCTGGGTGGTGGTGAGCTTCGCCGAGCTCCTGGCGCAGCTGGGGCTGGGGGTGGCGCTGGTGCAGCGCAGCGACCTCACCGCGCGCCACGTCCGCACCGCCTTCACCGCCTCGCTCCTGACCGGGGCCGCGGCGGCCGCGCTCCTCTGGGTGCTGGCACCCTTCTCGGGACCGCTGCTCGACGCGCCCGACCTCCCCCCCGTGATGCGGGGGCTGTCGCTCCTCTTCCTCACCGGGGCGCTGGGGGGGACGGCGCGGGCGCTGCTGCAGCGCCGGCTCGACTTCCGGGCCCTGTTCGTGGTGGACGTGACGAGCTACGGGGCCGGCTACGCGGGGGTGGCGCTCGCGCTGGCGCTGGCCGGCCACGGGGTGTGGAGCCTGGTGTGGGGGACGGTGGCGCAGTCGCTCCTGGCGAGCGTGCTGGCGCTCGCGCTGGCCCGCCACCCGCTCCGCCCCCTGCTGGGACGGATCGAGCTCCGCGAGCTGTGCGGCTTCGGGGTGGCGGCCAGCCTGAACCAGCTGGTGAACCACGCCGCCCGCAACG
The DNA here is from genome assembly GCA_036389795.1 of Longimicrobium sp. Classification (NCBI taxonomy): domain Bacteria; kingdom Pseudomonadati; phylum Gemmatimonadota; class Longimicrobiia; order Longimicrobiales; family Longimicrobiaceae; genus Longimicrobium; species Longimicrobium sp. Next base: position 8,235 of record DASVWD010000080.1, on the reverse strand, counting down.
CCGACAACCTGCTGGTGGGGCGGCTGCTGGGCGCCGGGGCGCTGGGGCTGTACGGGCGCGCCTTCAACCTGATGACGCTGCCGCTGGCCGCCGTGGGCGACGTGATGTGGCACGTGCTCCTTCCCGCCATGTCGGAGGTGAAGGACGACCGCGCGCGCCTGGGCCGCGCCTATCTGGCGGCGGTGCAGGCCAGCGCGCTCGCCGCCGCCCCGCTGATGGCGGGGATCGCTGCCGCGGCCCCGCACCTGGCGGAGGGCGTCTACGGCCCCGCCTGGGCGGGGATGGCGCTCCCGCTGCGCCTGCTGTGCGCCGCCGGGCTCTTCCGCGCCGTCTACCACGTCTCGGGGGCGCTCACCCACGCCTCGGGGCGCGTGTACTCGGAGCTGTGGCGGCAGGCGGCGTACGCGGCGCTGGTGGTGGGCGGGGCGGCGCTCGGCGCGCGCTGGGGAGTGGGCGGGGTGGCGGCCGCGGTGGCGGGGGCGATCGGCTTCATGTACCTGGCGATGGCGCGGCTCAGCCTGACCATCGTGGGCCGCGGCTGGAGAGACTTCTTCGCTGCGCAGCTCCCCGGCGTGGCGCTGGGGCTCCTCACCGGCGCCGCGGTGCTCGCCGCCTCGCGCCTGCTGGAGGCCCGGGGCGCCGGCCACCTGGCGATCTTCGCCGCCGACGTGGCGGCGGGCGGGCTCGCCCTCCTCCTGGGCCTCGCGCTCCTTCCCGACGCGCTGCGCCCGGCGGAGCTGTTCGGCCGGCTGGAGGGGAGCGTCCGCCGGCTCCCGGCCACGCTGCGCCTCCCCCTGGCCCGCGTGCTGCGGCTCTCCGCGTGAGGACGGCGATGCGCCCCCCCGGCACCGTCTCGGTGATCGTCCCCTGCTACAACGCCGCCCCCTTCGTGGGCGAGGCGATCGACTCCGCGCTGGCGCAGGGCTGGCCCGCGGTGGAGGTGATCGTGGTGGACGACGCGTCGACCGACGGGAGCTGGGAGGTGATCGCCGGCTACGGCGACCGCGTGCGTGCCGTCCGGCTCCCCGCCAACCGCGGCGGGGCGCACGCGCGCAACCGCGGGGCCGACCTCGCTTCCGGCGACTGGCTTCTCTTCCTGGACGCCGACGACCTGCTGGAGGCGCACGCGCTGGAGACGATGGTGGAGACGGCGGAGCGCTCGCCCGGGGCGCTGGTGGCGTGCGGGTGGCGTTATCTTACGAGCCGGGACGGCGGCGGCTGGGTGCCGGGTCCGGCGCCGCGGCCGCCCCGCGCGGCGGGCGCCGACCCGCTGCTCGCCTGGCTGCGGGACGGCTGGTGCCCGCCGTGCGCGCTCCTCTGGCCGCGCGCGGTGTGGGAGCGGACGGGCGGCTGGGACGAGTCGCTCACCCTGCACGACGATGGCGACCTGGCCATGCGCGCGTTGGCCGCCGGGGTGCCCCTGGCGCGGACGGAAGGAAACGGGGCGTTCTACCGCCGCCACGGCCCCGGGCGCGCCACCGTGAGCGGCGGCCGCTCCCCGGCCGCGGTGCGCTCGGGGCTCGCCGTGCTCGACCGGGTCTCCTCCACCCTGGCCGCCCAGGGTCGGCTGGACCGCTACCGCGCCGCGCTGGCCGTGCGCTACGCCGACCTGGCGCAGCTCGCCTTCCAGGCCGGGCACCGGGAGCTGGGGCGCGAGTGCCTGGCGCGCGCGGGCGCTGGGTCCGGGCGGGGGACCCCGGCGCGGACGCTCCCCGGGCGCCTGCTCATCCTGGCCTTCGGCCTGGAGCGCAAGGAGCGCATCCTCGCCGCGCTGCGCCGCCTGCGGACGGCGGCGCCCGCCGTCGGGAGGGCGGGATGAGCGTCTCGGTGTGCGTCTGCACCTTCCGCCGCCCGCGCGGGCTCGCCCGGCTCCTCGAGGCGCTGGCCCGGGTGAGCGCGGAGCGGCTGCAGGGGGAGCTGGAGGTCGTCGTCGTCGACAACGACCCCGAGGGCTCCGCGCGGGAGACGGTCGCCGCGCTCGCCCCGTCGCTCCCCTGGCCCGTGCGCTACGTGCCGGAGCCGCGGCGGGGGATCTCCTTCGCCCGCAACCGCGCCGTGGCCGAGGCGGGCGCGGAGTGGATCGCCTTCCTGGACGACGACGAGGAGCCGGAGCCCGGCTGGCTGGACGAGCTCCTGCGCGTGCAGGCCGGGCACGCGGCCGACGTGGTGGCCGGGCCGGTGATGCCGCGCTTCGAGGCGCCGGTCCCCCGCTGGATCGAGCGCGGTCGCTTCTTCGAGGTGCCGCGCCACGCCACGGGGACGCGGCTCCCCTACGCCGACACCGGGAACGTGCTGGTGCGCGCCTCCGTCTTCCGCGCGCTGGGCGGGGCGGAGGGGCCGTTCTCGGCGAGGCTGGCGCTGGCGGGGGGCGAGGACACCCACTTCTTCCTGCGCGTGGCGCGCGCCGGCCACCGCATCGTGTGGGCCGACGACGCGCTGGCCTGGGAGTGGGTGCCGCCCAGCCGCACCCGGGTCTCCTGGCTGCTCAGGCGGGCGTTCCGGCGCGGCAACACCTGGGCCCTCTGCGAGCGCGAGCTGGACCCGGCCTTCCGGGTGCGCGCCCTCCGCCTGGCCAGGGCGGTGGGGCGGATCGGGGTGGGGACGCTCAGGATGCTGGCGGCGCCCTTCTCCGGCACGCACGCGGCGGTCGACGCGCTCCGCGGCATCTGCTTCGGGGCGGGGAGCGTGGCCGGGCTCGCCGGCTTCCGCTACGACGAATACCGGACCACGCACGGCGCATGAGCACGCTCGCCCCCTACCGTTCCTCGTACCCGCTCCCGGCCGACGCGCCCCCCGTGCGCGCGGGCGGGCACGTCTCGCCCCGGCGCGTGCACACGGCCGCCGCGCTGGAGCGGATCCTGGGCGCCGCCGAGCGCGTCTACGCGGTGGTGCTCCTGCTGGTGTTCTCCAGCGCGGTCCTCCCCCTCCTGAACGGGTCGGCCGACGGCGCCGCGAACCTGGAGGAGGGCGACCCGCACCGGCAGGCGATCCGCGCCGCCCTCTTCGCGCTGGCGCTCGTCTTCACCTTCCTGCGCCCCCCGGGCGAGGTGTTCGCGGCCGCGCTCCGCAGCCCCGCCACCCTGCTGCTGGTGGGGCTGGCGCTCGCCTCGGCCGCCTGGTCGGAGTTCCCCGACATCACGCTCCGGCGCGCGGTGGCCGTGGCGGGGACCACCTTCTGCGGCTTCTGGCTGGCGGGCCGCTTCCGCGGGCGCGAGTTCCTCCCGATCCTGGGGTGGGCGCTGGGGATCGCCGCGGTCCTCTCCGTGGCCTTCGCCGTGCTCCTCCCCGGGCTGGGAATCCACCACGACGAGCTGGACGGGGCGTGGCGCGGCGTCTTCCAGCACAAGAACGGGATGGGGAGGGTGATGGCGCTGGGCACGCTCACCTTCCTCCTCCTGGCCCAGCGCCCGGGAGCGAGCGGGCGGCGGCGGGCGTACCTGGCGCTGGCCGCGCTCTCCGTGGCGCTGGTGCTGCTGTCGCGCTCCGCCTCGTCGCTGGTCGCGCTCGGCGTGCTGCTGGCGCTGGTCCCGCTCTACCGCACCCTGGCCTCGCGCAGCGCCTGGCTGGTCCCCGCGGCGATCGCGGTGGCGCTCCCCGTGACCGCCCTGGTCCTCTTCGTGGCCTCCGACCCCCAGGCGGCGCTGGGGCTCCTGGGGAAGGACGCCAGCCTCACCGGGCGCACCGAGCTGTGGGGCTCGGCGGCCGCCTCGCTGCAGGACCGCCTCCTGGGGGGCTACGGGTACGACGCCTTCTGGCAGCTCAACGCGCACGCCCTGACCATCTACGCCGCCGTGGGGTGGGAGCCCTGGCACGCCCACAACGGCTTCCTGGACCTGGGGCTGGAGCTGGGGGTGGTGGGGATCGTGCTCTTCGCGGCGGCGTTCTTCGGCGCCGTGCGCCGCGCCACCGGCGCGGTGCTGGCCGGGGCGCGCGAGGAGGGGCTGTGGATGCTCTCCTTCCTCTCCTTCATGCTGCTGGGCAACCTCACCGAGAGCTCGATCCTGGCGCAGAACCTCCACTGGCTCCTCTTCGTGGCCACCGCCGCCATGGCGGTGGGGGTCCCCGCGCCCGCGGCGGCGCCGGCCGGGCCGCGGACCCGGCTCTCGCCCGGCGTGCGGCTGCGCGCGCGGCGGCGGCCCGGCGCGCGCGCCGCCGCGGGGGAGGGGTAGCGGCGATGTGCGGGATCGCGGGCCTCTACCGCCCCGGCGGGCTGGAGCGCGGCGAGGCGCCCCACGCGGCCGCCATGGGGCGCGCCCTGGCGCACCGCGGCCCCGACGACCACGGCACCTGGGCCGACGCCGAGGCCGGGGTGGCGCTCGCGCACCGGCGCCTCTCGGTGGTCGACCTCTCCCCCCTGGGGCACCAGCCGATGCGCTCGGCGTGCGGGCGCTGGGTGCTCACCTACAACGGCGAGATCTACGACCACGCCGACCTCCGGCGCGAGCTGGAGGGGCGCGGGCGCGCCTTCCGCGGGCGCTCCGACACCGAGGTGCTGGTGGAGGCGGTCGCCGAGTGGGGCCTTCGCGGGGCGCTGGAGCGCTGCAACGGGATGTTCGCGCTGGCGGCGTGGGACCGCCGCAACCGCGTGCTGTACCTGGCCCGCGACCGCGCCGGCGAGAAGCCGCTCTACTACGGCTGGTCGGGGGGCGTCTTCCTCTTCGGCTCGGAGCTGCGGGCGCTGGCCGCCCACCCCGCCTTCCGCGGCGAGGTGGACCGCGAGGCGCTGGCCCGCTACCTCCGCCACAAGTGCGTCCCCGCCCCGCTGTCCATCTGGCGCGGCGTCCGCAAGCTCCCGGCGGGGGCGCTGCTGGCCGTCAAGGGGACGGGCGAGGCGCGCCCCGAGGTGTACTGGGACGCGGCCGCGCTGGCCGAGGCCGCCGCCCGCGACCCCTTCCGCGGGAGCGAGGACGAGGCGCTCGCCGCGCTCGACGCCCTGCTGGGCGACGCGGTGGGGATGCGCATGGAGGCCGACGTCCCGCTCGGCGCCTTCCTCTCGGGGGGGATCGACTCCTCGCTGGTGGTGGCGCTCATGCAGGCCCGCAGCACCCGGCCGGTGCGCACCTTCACCATCGGCTTCCACGAGGGGTTCTACGACGAGGCGGTGCACGCCCGCGCCGTGGCGCGCCACCTGGGCACCGACCACACCGAGCTGTACGTGACGCCGCGGGACGCGCTGGACGTGATCCCGCGGCTCCCCGACGTCTACGACGAGCCCTTCGCCGACCCCTCGCAGATCCCCACCGTGCTGGTGGCGGAGCTGGCGCGGCGGCACGTGACCGTGGCGCTCTCGGGCGACGGGGGCGACGAGCTGTTCGGCGGCTACGAGCACTACCGCTGGGCGCACCGCGCCTGGCGCTCGGTGGGGTGGCTCCCCCGCCCCGCGCGCTCTGGGCTCGCCCGCGCGCTCTCCGCCGTCCCGGCCGCCGCGTGGAACCGGCTGCTGGCCCCCGGCGGCGAGGCGCGCCGGGTGGGGCGGCGCACCCTGGGCGAGCGCGTGCACCAGCTGGCGGCGGTGCTCCCGTCGCCGGGCGCGCGCGAGGTGCTCGACTGGCTGGTGAGCGACTGGCGCGACGGCGCCGCGGCGGCCGTCCCCGGAGCCCCGCCCGCGGCGGACCTCCGCACGGGCCCGTGGCCGCATCTCCACGACGCGCGCGAGCGGATGATGCTGCGCGACTTCGCGCTCGGCCTCGCCGACGACATGCTGGTGAAGATGGACCGCGCCGCCATGGCGGTGGCGCTGGAGGGGCGCATGCCGCTCCTGGACCCGCGGGTGGCGGAATTCGCCTGGCGGCTCCCGGTGGGGATGAAGGTGCGCGGCCGCGAGGGGAAGCGGGTGCTCAGGCGCCTCCTCTACCGCTACGTCCCCCGCGCGCTGGTGGACCGGCCCAAGATGGGCTTCTGCACCCCGGTCGACGAGTGGCTGCGCGGCCCCCTGCGCGACTGGGCCGAGGCGCTCCTCGACGAGCGGCGGCTCTCCGCCGAGGGCTTCTTCGACCCCGCCCCCGTGCGCCGCCGCTGGAGCGAGCACCTGTCCGGCGAGCGCGACCGCCGCTTCGACCTGTGGAGCGTGCTGATGTTCCAGACCTGGCTGGAGCGCGCCCGCGAGGGCACGGCCGCCGCCCGGCGCGACGTCCGGCCCCCGGAAGAGCCCGCGCTGGCCGCGGCGGGAGCGGGCGCATGAGGCACGTGGCCATCATCCCCGCGCGCAACGAGGAGCGCTTCCTGGAGGGGACGCTGCGCTCGCTGCTCGCGCAGACCGAGCCGCCCGACCTGGTCTACGTGGTGGACGACGGCTCCACCGACCGCACCCCCGACATCGTGCGCGCGGTTGCCGCGGAGTCGCCCTCGGTGCGCCTGCTGCAGCTCCCGCCGCGCGCGAAGCGGCAGATGGGCGGCGGCGTGGTGCGCGCCTTCGACGCCGCGTACCAGCAGGTGCGGCACCTGGACTTCGCCTACGTCTCCAAGCTCGACGCCGACCTGGTGTTCCCGCCCGACTACTTCGAGCGCGTGCTGGGCTTCCTGGACGCCCACCCCGACCACGCGGCCGCCGGCGGGGTGCCGGTGGAGACCATCGGCGGGCGCGAGGTGCGCTGGCGGGTGCCGGCCCACAACGTCCCGGGGCCGCTGAAGACGGTGCGCAAGGACGTGTACGACCGGATGGGCGGCTTCATCGCCACGCTGGGGTGGGACATCGTCGACCTGGTGAAGATGCGCTCGCTGGGGTACCGCACCACGAACCTGGACATCCCCGTGCGGCACCTGCGGCAGCACGGCTCGGCGGAGGGGAGGCTCAGGGGGAAGGCGCAGTGGGGCGAGGGCGCGTGGATCATCGGCTCGCACCCGCTGTTCGTGGCGGCGCGGGGGCTCTACCGGATGGCCGAGGCGCCGTACGTGTTGAGCGGGCTGGCGTTCTGGTGGGGGTACCTGGCCGCCGCGCTCCGCCGCCGCCCCCGGCTGGCCGACCGCGACCTGGTGCGGGCGCTGCGCCGCGAGCAGGTGGAGCGCCTGCTGCGGTTCAACCGATTGGCGGGGTGATTCCCATGGAACAGGCACCCGGCGGCGTCGCCATCGCAGAGATCGAGCGGTTTCCGTCGGATCGCGGCCGGGGCTCCGGCTCCCCGGCCGGGCGCGCCTCCATTCCCCGTAGCAGCCCGATGCCGCTGCTGGACGTGCGCATCCGCGCCACCCGGGCGGGCGTCGTGCGCCTGCTGGGCCTCCTCCTGGCCGTGGAGCTCGCCTTCTTCTTCTTCTACGGAGCCATCCGCGTCACCGACCGGGCCATCGACTGGGGCGCCCTGTACGCGCTCTTCGACCTGGACGCGGAGCAGTCCGTCCCCGCCTGGTTCTCCTCGCTCCAGCTCTTCGCCGCCGGGGCGGTGTTCCTGGTGGGGGCGCGGGAGGGGCGGACGTCCCGGCCGGCCCTCTCGCGCCTGCTCTTCCTGCTCGGGCTCGGCTTCCTCTTCCTCTCTCTGGACGAGGCGGCCTCGCTGCACGAGCGGTTCGATGCGGCGGGGCGCGGGGCCTGGCTCGCGGCGTACGCGCTGATCGCGGCCGCCGCGCTCCCCGTCTTCCTGTACTTCACCCTCCCCGGCCTGCGGGAGCTGTTGTACCGGCACCGGCGGGAGAGCCTCTGGCTCGCGGCCGGGGTGGTCACCATGTTCGCGGGCGGGGTGGCGATCGAGCTGGTCGGGCACCTGTTCCTCCACGGCGCCGCGACGCCCGCCTTCCGCGCCATCGAGGTGGGGGTGGAGGAGCTGTTCGAGATGGCGGGCTGCACCCTGGTGCTCTGCGGGGCGCTGCTGCTGGCCGGCCCGGCGGCGGACGCGGACGGGGACGCCGCCGGAGACAGCTAGCGAGGCTCCCGGGGCCGCGCATCTGGACGGGCGGAGACGAGTTGGAATCACAGGGAGGAACAGAGGACTCGGTTCTCAGTTCCTCCGTTTTGTACCGGGCTCCCGGGAAAGAATTTTTCTCACGCAGAGTCAGCAGAGGTTTTCTCTGCTAACTCTGCTGACTCTGCGTGAGACTCGATGTTTCCCATGTCGCATGATACCAGATCTCACGATCGATCGTGCATTCCGCGCCCCGAAAGGGTGTCATCCTGAGTCTACCACCGCGCTGCGCGCGACCACGGAGGATGAAACGGGTGTGGGAGCATAAATTGGGCGGGTGGCGTCGGCAAAGAGGTCGGTAAGCTCATTGGTGCGAGAGAGCCCGTTCCTGAGTCAGACCCGG
>DASVWD010000079.1 GCA_036389795.1 Longimicrobium sp. | reverse complement strand
GGCGCCCCCGCGCCCGGGCCGCGGCCGAGGGGCTGCTGGCCGCGGCGCTCCCCCCGCTGCTGGGCCGACGCGTGCGGCAGGACACCCTGGTCCTTGCATATCACAACGTGGTGCCGCGCGGCGAGGCGCCCTCGGGCGAGCGCTCGCTGCACCTGCCCCGGGCCGCGTTCGCCGCGCAGCTCGACGCCCTCGCCCGCACGCACGACGTCGTCCCCCTGGCGGAGGTGCTGGCGCCCGCCTCTCCCGGCGCCCGCCGCCCCCGCGCCGCGATCACCTTCGACGACGCCTACCGCGGCGCGGTGACGGCGGGCCTGGAGGAGCTGGCCGCGCGCGGGCTCCCCGCCACCTTCTTCGTGGTGGCGGGGCGCGTGGGCGGCGGCCCCTTCTGGTGGGACGCGCTGGCGGACGGCGCGGGCGCGCTCCCGCCCGCCTTCCGCGCGCGGGCGCTGGACGAGGCGCGCGGCGAGGAGGGCGCGGTGCTGGCGCTCGCGCGGGAGCTGGGGCTCGCGGACGGGGACGTCCCCGCGCACGCCCTCCCCGCGGGCGAGGCCGAGCTGCGCGCCGCGGCCTCTGTCCCCGGCATCTCCTTCGGCGCCCACGGCTGGAGCCACGCGAGCCTGGCGCGGCTGGAGGGCGAGGGGCTGGAGCGGGAGCTGGCCGCGCCGCTCGCCTGGCTGCGCGCGCGCTTCCCGTTCGCCACCGTCCCCTGGCTCTCGTACCCGTACGGCCTCTCCTCTCCCGAAGCGGCGCGGGCGGCCGCGGCGGCGGGGTACCAGGGGGCGGTGCGGGTCGACGGGGGATGGGTGCGCGGGGGAGAGATCGACCGCTACGCGGTGCCGCGGCTCAACGTCCCCGCGGGGCTCTCGCGCGCGGGGTTCCGGCTGCGCGCGGCCGGGGTGCTGGGCCGATGAAGCGCCGCGTGCTGGTGACCGACGGCGAGGAGCGCGCCGCGCTGGCGGTCGTCCGCTCGCTCGGCTGCGCCGGGCACGCGGTGCGGGTCGCCTCGCCGCGGGCACGCCCCCTGGCCGGCGCCTCGCGCTGGTGCGCGGGGAGCGACGTGGTCCCCGATCCCCTGCGCGAGCCCGCCGCCTTCGCCGCGGCGGTGCGCGACCTCTGCGCGCGCCACGACGTCGAGGCGCTGCTCCCGGTCACGGAGGCCTCGCTCCTGGCCCTGCTGCCGGAATCGGAGCGCCCGCCCGGGGTCGTCATCCCCTTCCCTCCCCTCTCCGTCTTCCGCGCGGTGTCCGACAAGCGCCGCGTGCTGGAGGCGGCCGCCGGGGCGGGGATCGCCGTCCCCCGCCAGCACGTCCTCGCGCGCCCGGAGGACCGCGCGGCGCTCTCCCCCGGTGCGCTCTCCTTCCCCGTCGTCCTCAAGCCGTCGCGCTCCGTCGCGGAGGAGGGCACGGCGCGGGCGAAGCGCTCCGTGGCGCACGCGGCGGACTGGCTGCAGCTGCACGCGCGCCTCGCGAGCCTGCCGGCGTCCGCCTACCCGGTGCTGCTGCAGGAGCGGATCGTGGGCCCCGGCGTGGGCATCTTCCTCCTCCTCTGGGACGGGCGGGTGCGCGCGGCGTTCGCGCACCGGCGCCTGCGCGAGAAGCCGCCGGCGGGGGGCGTGAGCGTGCTGCGCGAGAGCGTGGCGCCCGACCCGGCGCTGGTGCGCAGGTCGGCCGACCTCCTGGCGCGCTTCGGGTGGCAGGGGGTGGCGATGGTGGAGCTGAAGGTGGAGCGCCGGACCGGGACGCCGTACCTGATGGAGGTGAACGGGCGCTTCTGGGGCTCGCTCCAGCTGGCGGTGGACGCGGGGGTGGACTTCCCCGCCCTGCTGCTGGACGCCGCCTTCGGCGCGCCCGCGGCCCCGCCGCCCGCGTGGACGCCCGGGGTGCGGAGCCGCTGGGAGTGGGGCGAGGTGGACCACCTGCTGGCGCGGCTGCGGCGCTCGAAGGCGGCGCTCGACCTGCCGCCCGACGCGCCGGGGCGCGGCCGCGCGGTGCTGGACTTCGTCTTCCCCGGCCGCGGCGCGCGCGGCGAGGTATTCCGCTGGGGCGACCCCGCGCCGGCGCTGCGCGAGACGCTCGACTGGGTGAGGCGGCGATGAGGCGGCCGATGCGCGTGCTGCACGTGGTCCAGAACCTCAACTACGGGGGGCTGGAGCGGCTGGTGTTCGACCTGGTGCGCCTGGCCGACCGCGAGCGCTTCGAGCCGCACGTCCTGGCGCTGCAGTACGTGGGCCGCTTCGGGGAGGGGATGGAGGAGCACGCGCGGGTCCATCTCGCTCCCCCGATGCCGCGCTGGTCGATGCTGCGTCCCGCCGCGCTGGCGCGGCAGATCGCGGCAATCGCGCCGGACGTGGCGCACACGCACAGCGGGGTGTGGTGGAAGGGATCGCTCGCCGCGCGGATGGCGGGGGTGCCGCTACTGGTGCACACCGAGCACGGCCGCCGCGCGCCCGACCCGCTGGACGACCAGCTGATCGACGGCTGGGCCTCGCGCCGCTCCGACGTGGTGGCGGCCGTCTCCGATCCGCTGGCGCGCCACCTGGAGGCGCGCGTGGTGCGCGGCCGCGCGGCGGTCGTCGTCGTCCCCAACGGGGTGGACACCGACGCCTTCCGCCCGCGCGCGGACAGCGGGGCGCTGCGCCGCGAGCTGGAGCTGGCGGACGACGTCCCGGTCCTGGGGAGCGTCGGCCGGCTGGAGCCGATCAAGGGCTACGAGGTGGCCGTGCGCGCCCTGGCGCTCCTGGGCGACGGGGGGACGGGCGGCGCCGCGCCGGTGCTGGTGCTGGCGGGGGACGGCTCGGAGCGGGGCCGGCTCGAAGCGCTGGCGGCGTCGCTCGGCGTCGGCGGCCGCGTCTTCTTCCTGGGGTGGCGCGACGACCTGCACGACCTGCACGCCGCCTTCACCCTCTTCACGATGTCGTCGCACAGCGAGGGGACCTCGGTGAGCCTGCTGGAGGCGATGAGCGCCGGCCTCTGCCCGGTGGTGACCGACGTGGGCGGCAACGCGGCCGTGCTGGGCCCGGAGCTCGGCCACCGCCTGGTGCGCCCGGGGGAGCCCGCCGCGCTGGCCGCCGCCTGGCGCCGCGCCCTGGGCGACTGGAAGCGGTGCGCGGCCGACGCCCTCTCCGCGCGGCGGAGGGTGGAGGAGCACTTCTCGGCGCGGACGATGGTGCGGCGCTACGAGAGCATCTACGCCGGCCGGCCGGCCGCGGAGCCGGAGCCCGCGCTCGCCGGGGCCGGGGCGGACGGACTTTCCCGGGCGGTGATGCCGTGAGCGAGTCCCGGACGCAGGGCGCGGCGCCGGCGCCGAGCGCGGCCCGGCCGACCTGGCGGGGCTGCTGGAGGGGAGGCGGCTGCCCACGCTGGACGGCTTCCGCGCCCTCGCCGTCCTGGTGGTGATGCTCTACCACTTCGGGCTGAACGCGCCGGGGAACCTCTCGGTCACGATGTTCTTCGTGCTGAGCGGCTTCCTGATCACCTGGCTCCTGCTCAAGGAGGAGCGCGCGGCGGGGTCGGTGTCGCTGGCGGGCTTCTACGCGCGCCGGACGCTCAGGATCTTCCCCGCCTACTACGTGTTCGTGGTGGCCTCGGTCGCGGCGGACCGCCTGCTGGACGACCCGTGGACGCCCGGCCAGGTGGCGGCGGCGCTCACCTACACGCTGAACTACTACAACGCCTTCCTGGGGCACGACACCACGCCCGCCGCGCACGCCTGGTCGCTGGCGGTGGAGGAGCAGTTCTACGTCCTCTGGCCGCTGGCCTTCCTGCTGCTGGCGCGGCGGGGGCGGCGCGCCCTGGCCGCGGCGCTCGCGGCGGCGGTGGTGGCCGCGGCGGCGTGGCGCTCGTGCCTCTTCCTGCGGGTGGGCGTCCCCACGCACTACGTGTACAACGCGTTCGACACGCGCTTCGACAGCCTGGCCATCGGCTGCCTGATGGCCGTGCTCGGCTCGCGGCGCGAGTTCCTGGGCTTCGCGCGCGCCGTGGCGTGGCGGCCGTGGCTGCCGGCGCTCACCCTGGCGGCGCTGGCCTGGTCGCGCCTGGCGACGCCGGCCGCGTACGCCTACACGCTGGGGTACACGGTCGACTCGCTGCTGCTGGCGGTGCTGATGCTGCAGGTGATGCAGCTGCACCGGAGCCGCGCCTGGAGCTGGCTGGAGTGGCGGCCGATGCGCTACCTGGGGGCGGTCTCGTACCCGATGTACCTCTGGCACGGCTGGGCGATCACGGCCGGGCGCCACGTGGAGGTGGTGCCCCCGGCCGCGCGGCTGCTGATCGGCATCGGGGTGTGCGTGGCGGTGGCGAGCCTCTCGTATTACGTGGTCGAGAAGCCGATCCTGGCGCTGCGCCCGCGCGTGGAGCGCTGGCTGCGCGCGCGGGGGCCGCTGCTCCCGGCGCGCGTGCGCCCGGCCATCGGGACGGAAGGCGGGTGATCTTCCTCCACGTATCTCGCAGACAGATTCGGCGCCGACCCCGATCGAGGGCCGGCGCCGGTTCGTTGTACTGGCTCCGCGCCGGGCAGGTGAACCTGCAGCAACAACGGCGAGAAGCCTGCCTTCGCAGGCTGCTTCGGCGCGGGGAATGCCTTCGGCGCGGAAAGCAGGGTCTGTGGGCGCGAAGCGCGCGGGCGCAGCCCGCTAGTAGTTCGCCACCGAAGTCAAGATGGATAAAGGCGCTTTAGTCGATCACGGGCTGCGTTCGTCGTGAAGCGCCAGGTGCTTGGCGAGCGCTTCCGAGCGGCCACGAGATCTGGCGGAGGCTCTACGCGTCGTTCCTGGACATCCAGTTCGAGCGTCACATCGAGTGTCTCGCCCCCATCGAGCTCAGCTGCCTCCACCCGGCGAGTCGCGAGATCAAGCAGGAACGTAGGTCAACCTGATCACATCCTCGCCAATCCGATCATTGGCGATAAGGCGGAGCGGCGGCCGGGGTCCGGCGAAATATGGCTTGCCGTGACCAAGCACGACGGGGTGCAGGTAGATTCGATACTCATCGATCAGGCCGAGTTCGGTGAGGCTTTGCGCCAGGTCCGGGCCAGCAACTTCGATCTCCCCGTCGCGCTCGGCCTTCAGCTCGCGGATCGCGCCCTCAAGATCATCCTCAACAAGCCTGGCGTTGGGGCCGACCGACTTCAACGAGCGCGAGACGACCCATTTCGGCTGCTTCCGCCACGCCGCCGCGAAGGCGTGTTCCTCTGCACCCCATTCAGGATGATCGTCGTCCCAGTAACGCATGACCTCATACATTTTGCGACCGTACACACTGCCCGCCTGCCCCTGAGCCTCCTCGATGAAGTGGCGGAAGAGCGTGGGGCTTGGCGCAAACGCCATATGGTCGACGTAGCCGTCCAGGGACTGGTTCATTCCGAACACGAGCTTAGCCATACCCACTTCCTTTCCTTACGCGGCACATCCGCGCGGTTCTGATTGCGTTATGCCATCGGTTGCAAGCTAGATAGACTGATTTCATATCGCAATTGGTTTTGAACGCCCCACGCTCGGGCTGCCCGATCGATCTGACTCTCGAGGCGCTGGGGGATCGCTGGAGCCTGATCGTCATCCGCGACCTGATGTTCGGCAACCGCCGTCCAGGCCTGCCTCGCCCGGATGGCCGAAGGCCATCACGCGGCGACATGCCCGGCCCGCTTCGACGAGCTCTGGTGTTGCGACAGGCAGCGGGCGAGGCAGGCCTCGCCCCTACGAGCCCGATTGCCGGATCGGCTTCTCGATCGGCATCAACCGCCCGACTACTCAGTGCCGGTGCGCCGGCGCGCCGCCCGGCGGCGGGGCGTCCCCCGGCCGGGGCACCAGCTGGACGTTCGCCATCATGCCGTTGTCCTCGTGGAACAGCATGTGGCAGTGGTAGACGAACTCGCCCAGCACGGCGGGCGAATCGTACCGGAAGCGGATCACGGACACGCCCTCCGCGCCCGGCCGGCAGGTCTTGTCGGGCAGCCACGCCGTGCACGGAGGCACGCTCACCGTGTCCAGGCGGTAGTCCGGCGGCATCTTCCGCCCCCCGACGGAGTCCACCACGAAGTCGCCCTGGTGGATGTGGAAGGTGTGCCACGACTGGCTCGCGTTCTTGATCCGCCACGCGTACGTCCGCCCCAGCACGAGCCTTTTGGCGATGTTGTCGGGATCGTAGAGCGCGTGGTCGATCATGTATCGCGTCGGCCTGGTGTTGCGGTCGATCTCGAACTCGATGCTGTCGCGGAACACCGCGTCGGCGGGCGCCGCGACGAGCGCCCGGATGAGGCGCGCCTCCCCGGGGTGGCCGCCCGGCCGCGGGGCGGCGGCCACCGCGTTCGGGCGCCCGGGCGTCGGGTTCACCTTCACCCGCGCCAGCACGGCCGCCCCGTCCACGAGCCGCGGGTTGCGCGGGTCGGGAAGCGAGTCCTGGCGCACGAAGTCGGTGGCCACCAGCGTGTAGTACCCCGGCCGGGCGCCCCGCACCACCACCTCGGCGCGCTGGCCGGCGCCCAGCAGCACCTCGTCCACCATCACCGGCGGCCCCTGGGCCACCACGTTCCCGTCGCGGGCCAGCACCTGGAACGCCACCGAGTCGCCCGCCGGGCCCACCAGGCGCAGGCGGTAGTAGCGCTCGGTGGTGATGTTGCCGATGCGCCAGAACTGCGCGTCGCCCACCCGCATCTCGGGCAGCTCCACCCGCGGCACCCCGTTCACGGTGGAGATCTCGGCCGACGGCGCGTCGGGCTGGAAGAACTTGAGGAGGAGGTAGACCTCGGGAATCCCGGCGTACTCCGGGAAGTACCGCCGCGGGTCGCCGATGCTGATGGCGCCCGACATCCCGCGCTTCACCTGGTCGTAGCTGCTGCCGTGGGGGTGGGGGTGGTACCAGAAGAGCCCCTGCGCGTGGTCGCGGGGAAGCCGCATGGCGTACTGGTACCGGCCGCCGCGGGGGACGTGGGTCCGGACCACGTTGTCGGCCGGCGGGCGCGGCGACACCGCGAAGCCGTGGAAGTGCAGGTTGGTGGTGTCGCCGGCGGTGGTGTCCATGTCGTTGACCAGGAGCACCCGCAGCGAGTCGCCCGGCTCCAGCTTCAGGACCGGCGGCAGGAGCGAGCCGGCGTACAGGTTCACGGGATAGGCGACGCCGTCGAGCGTCACCGTCCCCGGGGCGGCCCGGAGCGTCGTGCTCACGAGGCGCGCCGAGTTGGCGGAGATCGTGAGGGGCGCGGTGTACGCGTGCCACCGCTGCTGCGGGTACCGCGAGGCGGGCGGCAGCTCGCCGCCCTTCCACACCGCGGCCGCCGAGTCCAGCCACGGCTTCGGATCCCGCCGCAGCACCTGCATCGCCCTCGCCATCCCCACGTAGGCCCAGGCGTTCCGCGGGTTGTGGTTGACGGCGTACTTCCGGCCCACTCCGCCCAGGTCGGTCCGGTACACCTCGAGGGCGCGCTCCGCGTTGGTCGAGTCGAGCGTCTCCACCAGCACCGCGCCCAGCGAGTGCCGCGCCGGGTAGAAGAACGGCGGCGGCTCGTCGTAGTCCAGGCTGTCCTGCATCCTCACCGCCTGCCGGAGCTCCCCGATCGCGGCGGTCTGGTTGCCCCGCGCGGCCTCGATCTCGCCGGTGAGCGTGTGGACGGCGATCAGCACCAGCGTGTCGGCCGGGTTGTTGGCGATCGACCGCCCCTCGAGCCGCGCCGCGTAGGCCCGGGCGCTGTCGCGCGCCACCTCGGCCTGCCGCGTGCTGTCCATCCGCAGCAGCGCCCAGCCGCGCGCGTAGTGCCACATCCCCATCGCGTAGTCGTACCCCCGCGGCGGCGCCTGCCGGAGCGCCTCGCTCCACATCCCGAAGCGCACCCGCACCAGGATCGGCGCGGTCAGGAAGTGCTCCGCGCTGGGATAGCACCGGATCAGCTCGGGCTCCACGATGCCGTTCAGCGAGTCGGCCGAGGCCAGGGCGTCGGCGCGCAGGCCGGCGAAGGTGGCCGACACCCACAGGAAGTCGTTGTCGTGGGCGAAGTACATCGGGTAGCGCCACATCCAGCCGCGGAAGTCCAGGTAGGCGCTGTCCAGCGCCGTGGCGCGCCGGTTGTGCCCGACGCCCGCCGCGTACGCGCCCATGCGGTGGTCGATGTGCGAGGGCATGTGGGTGATGTGCGCCGAGCCCGGCATCAGCCCCTCCAGGATGTCGGCTTCGCGGCGGGCCGAGTCGGGGTGTGCGGAGCCCTCGTGCACGTGGATCTTCAGGTGCGCCGCACCCACGTGCTCCGGCTCCTTCGCCAGGATGGAGTTGACCACGGCGCTCACCTGCCGGGTCTCGGGCCACTTCGCCGTCCCGTCGCGGTTCCACAGGTCCCAGGGGTGCAGGTCCATCAGCGCCTCGGCGTACATGGTGCCCAGGTGCGGGTTCTGCCTGCCGCCGGCGCTCCACACGCTACCCATCGCGTCCGCGTAGCGCCGGTCCATCTCGCGGCGCGTCCGGTTGAACGTGGCGGTGTCGGGGATCGGGAACCGGGGGCGGCTACCGTCCGGGTTGAAGTAGCGCAGCCGCGCCGCGGCGATGTACCGCCGCTCCTCCTCGCTGGCGGAGCGCTCCGGCATCCCGGCGGTGTCGAGGGCCGCCAGGGCCATCTCCCAGCGCTGCTGGTTGATGGGCTCGTTGATGTTGGGCCCCAGCGCGATGGCGATCCCCCACCAGCAGATGGCGCACTTCGGATCGAACTGCGCGGCCTTGCGGAAGCTCAGCACCGACTCCAGGTGGTTGAAGCCGTAGATCAGCGCCAGCCCCTGGTCGAAGTACGCCTTCGTGGAATCGTTGCCGCTGCTGATCGGGAAGCTGACGGTGCTGTCGACGCCCGGCCACAGGGGCACCACGGGCTGGGTGAGCGGCGGCGGCGGGCCGCAGTGGTAGTGCTGGGGGAGGGCGGCCGCGGGGAGCAGCGCGAGGGCGGCGGCCGCGAGCAGCGGCCTGCGGAGGATGGGCATGGTCTCCCTGGAGGGCGAGGGGGGATCGGCGGGCACGGATGGAGGACGGAGAAGATATGGATTCCGCGCTGATTCCGCACCGGGACTCCTCCCTCGGAAACACGGCCGGGTAATCCGTGGGGGCGAGGCCTGCCTCGACCGGCGGATCTCGGTCCATGCGCGGCAGGCGGCCTCTTGCGCCGATGCTGCCCGTGCTCGGACTCGCAGGCTCGCCCCTACGAAACACATCGCGGTGAGGACCAGACGCGGTTACCGGGTCGGATCCGCGAACGGCATCGACCGCCCCAATCGCGGCGCGACGGCTACTCCTCCGCCGCCGCGACCACCGGCGCGGCGAGGACGGGCGAGGTGCGCAGCTGCGAGGAGACCAGCGCGTAGAGGCTCACCGCCGACTTCTCCAGGCTGAAGCGGCGCCGGACCTCGCGGGCGGCGCGGGCGGCGCGCACCTCGGCCGCCTGCGGGTCGGCGAGGACGGCGCGCAGGGCGGCGGCCAGGGCGCGCGCGTCGCCGGGGGGGAACAGCACGCCCGTCTCCCCGTCGCGCACCAGCTCGGGGATGCCGCCGGTGCGCGCGGCGACCAGGGGCGCCCCGGCGGCGAACGCCTCCACCACCGTCAGCCCGAACGCCTCGGCCCACAGCGAGGGGACCACCGCCGCCGCCGCGCCGCCCAGCAGCCGGGGGACGTCGTCGCGCCTGCCCAGGAAGTGGAAGTTCTCCACCCCGCGGCGCGCGGCGAGCTCCTTCAGCTCCTTCAGGTATCCCCCGTCTCCCGCGTAGGCGAACGCCAGGTCGGGCACGCCCTGGTCCTTGAGCAGGGCGGCGGCCTCGATCACCAGCTGGATCCCCTTGTACGGCTGCGCGCGGCCGGAGCAGAAGACCACCCGCGTCTCCTCCGGAAGCCCCAGATCCTGGCGCAGCGCGGCGCGGTCGGGGACGGCGAAGGGGGCCAGGTCGATCCCGTTGTAGACGCACCACGTCCGCGACGGGGGCGTGCCGTTCACCTCGACCATCCGCCTGCGCACGTACTCCGAGACGCCGATGAAGCAGTCGCCCGCCAGGCCGGGGACGTGGTGCAGGAGCCGCTTCACCCCGCGCAGGAGCGCCGCGCGGCGCGTCCGCTCGCCCGAGGTGCGGTCGTGCACGATCAGCCGCCGCACCCCGGCCAGGTGGAAGAAGGGGTAGCGCCACGACCAGGTGGGGCGGTCGGTGAGGTACAGCGCGTCGACGCCGCGCGCGCGCAGCAGGCGCATGAAGTCGCGCAGGCCGCCGGGGGTGCGGGTGCGGCCGTAGTCGAACGCCACGAACTCGAAGGGGGCGCCGCGCATCCGCTCCGGCGGGCCGTTCTCCAGCCGGGCGTAGCACACGCTCACCCGGTGCCCCTCGCGCACCAGGCTCTCGCCCACCCGCCGGAAGACCCGCTCGATGGTCTCCCAGGCGTAGCCGGTGCGGCTAGAGAAGTTGGCGACGAAGAGCAGGTGCATCGGCCAGGGCCGCCACCGGTGGGGGGACGGGGGCGCGCTCCGGGACGCGCGCGGGGAGGTCGGGCGCGCGCGCCGAGCGCACCACGTAGGTGAGCGAGCGCCGGGCCAGCCACCCCCCGCCCGGGAGCGCGCTCAGCACGACCGCCAGGCGCGTCAGCGCCCCCTGCACGCGCCAGGGGAGCACCAGCCGCCCCAGCAGCCGCAGCTCGCCCAGCCCCGAGCCGCCGCGCGCCAGGGGCCGGAAGCCGGCCTCGCAGAGCATCGCCTCGATCTCCTCGGGCGCGTGCTTCACGAAGTGCCGCCCGTACCACCCGGGCGCGCCGGAGTCGTCTCCTTCCGTCTTCGGACGGCGGAGAATCCGCTCGCGCCAGAGCCGGGCGAGCGAGCGCAGGGGCCGGTCGAGCGCCGCGCCGAGCGCGGGGAAGAGCACGCGCCGCTCGGGGACGCCCACGTCGCACACCAGCTCGCCGCCGGGGGCGAGCAGCGTTCGCGCCTCGCGCAGCATTCCCGGCCGGTCGGGGACGAAGCCGACCACGCCCAGCGCCATCACCGCGTCGAAGGCGCCCGGGCGGAAGGGCGGGTGCAGCGCGTCGGCGACGACCACCGCGGGCGCGGCGCCGGGGCACTCGCGCAGGACGCGCTGGCGGGTGGCGCGCGCCATCTCGAACGAGAAGTCGGCCGAGACCACGCAGAGGCCCGCGCGGGTCCCCGCGACCGTCTGCCGCCCCGTGCCGCACCCCAGGTCCAGCACGCGCCTGCCGCGCCCCAGCGAGCGCAGCCAGCGCAGCGCGTGGCGGGCGCGGCCCACGTAGGTCTGGTCCAGGTAGCGGACCGTGTCCCACTCCGCGACGTTGCGGTCGAAGTAGGCGCGCACCTCCGCGCGGCGGTCGTCCCGGCTCACGCGGCCCTCCCGCGCCTGACCGCCGCCGACTCGCCGGCGATCCGCTCCAGCTCCGCGAAGAGGACCTCCGCCTGCCGCCGCCGGCCGAAGCGGCCGTCGGCGTTGAGCGGGCGGGGGCGCTCGCCGCGCGCCCAGCGGCGGTAGCGGTCGCCGAGCACCCGGGCGATCGCCTCCTCGTCGCCCGGCTCCACCACGTCGGCGCCGCTGCCGCGCAGGAGCACCTCGGTGGCGCTCCCACGCGCGGCCAGCGCCAGGAGCCAGGCGGGGAACTGCATGTACTCGAACACCTTGGAGGGGATCGCGAGATCGACCCCCTGCGGCAGCGACAGGAGCACGGACGCCTTCGCGAGCATCGCCAGCGCCTCGGCGCGGGGGCGGCGCGGGTGCACGGTGACGTAGCCGCCCGCCCCTTCCGCCTCCGCCAGCGCCACGAGCGGCACCCCGCCGAACGCGTCCGCGTGGCCGACGAACTCCAGCCCGAAGCGCTCGGGCGGGAGCCCCTCCTCGCGCGCCACGCGGGCGGCGGCGCGCAGCAGCGGGCGCGGGTCGCGGTCGATGTAGATGTTGCCGGCGTAGGCGATGGTGAAGCGTCCGTCCTCGCGGCGCGGCGGGAGCGGCTCCTCGTCGCACCCGTTCATCACCGCCACGACGCGCTCCGCGGCGGCGGGATGGGCGGCGCGCATCGCGTCGGCCAGCGCGCCGGTGTTGCAGACCACCAGCGCGGCGTCCGCCACCGCGCGCCGCTCGTGGCGTTCGGCCAGCCGGTACCAGAGCGGGCTCCCCAGCGCGCGGGTGACGGCCGGCGCCAGGCTCCAGGGGTCGCGCAGGTCCATCACGAACGGGAGCCCCGCGCGCGCCGCCGCCTGCCGCCCCGCCAGGTGCACCATGTGCGGCGGCCCGCAGGTGACCACCGCCGCGTGCACGCCGGCCTCCAGGACCGCCGCCGCGGCGTCCGCCGCCTCCTTCGCCCACGCCCATTCGTGCGCGAAGGAGCGCCACGCCCGATACGCGCGCAGCGCCCCGGCCGGCGTGGCCGACCAGCGCAGGTCGCGCCGCCACGCCAGGTCCGCGTCGGCGGGCGCGGGGTGAGCTGGAGATGCGGATCCCCCGGACGACCCGGACCGGCCCGGCGATGCGGACCGGCGGACGACGCGGCGCAGGAAGGCGTGCGCCGCGTCTTCCCAGCGCGCCCAGCGGTCCGGCGGGACGCGGACGCCGTAGACGCGGGTGCCCTCGGGGAGCTCGGCCAGGCGGGTGAAGTCGGCCGAGGCGAGGGAGTCGGGGTGGACCGTGATAGCGTCGATCCCCCACCCGCGCTCGGCGGCGTGGCTCGCGAGCTTCTGCCAGCGCAGCGCGCCCGTGGCCTGCCCGGGGGGGAAGTGGTGGCTGATGAGCAGCAGGCGGCGCCCCGGGGGGAGCGGACGGCGCGGCGGAGTCAGCAGCTCGGGTGGATGCATCGCGTCGGGACGTGTCGGATCGGGTTCGGCGGCTCTCGCGAGGGGCGGCTGAAGCCGCGGCAACGACCGCAGGAAGCCTCGCAAACTGCGCGAGGCTGCGAGGCGGGCTCCCGGCCGCCAGGCGAGGTTCGGCGCGGAGGCCGCCCTCGGCGCCGGCAGGCCGGTCTCGGGCGCGAAGCGCGCGGGCGCAGCCCGCTAGTCCGCGCAGGCGGACTTCCTGTCGTCGTAGCCGCGGTTTCAACCGCCTGGACGGATGCCGCCCGTGAAGACACGGCACCTGGCACGCGCGGAGCTTGCTTCGGCGCGGGCGCGGCCGGGACGAGTGCGAACCCCGCGCCGCCACGCCGTCCGGCGCCGAGCCCCGTCATCACTCGCATTCCACCCCGATCTCCCCGTGACCGACACCCCCGCCCGGCGTGGCGCGCGCGCAACACCTGGCCTGTTCCTGCGCATCGGCGCGGGCGTCCTGCTGCTGGCCTTCGTGGCCAGCCGGGTGGACTTCGCCACCCTCACCGTGCGCTGGGATGCGCGCGCCGCCGCCGGTGCCGCCGCCACCCTCGCGCTCGTCGTCCTGGCGCAGGCCCTGAGCGCGCTGCGCTGGCGGCTGGTGCTGGGTCCCGACGACGCGGCGCCGCTCGGGCGGCTGCTCCGGCTCTACCTGGTCGGCCAGTTCTTCAGCCTCTTCCTCCCCACCTCCGTCGGCGGCGACGCGGTGCGCGCGGTGGCGGTCTCGCGCGGGGCGCGGCGGCCGGCGTGGGCCGTCTCCAGCGTGGTCTTCGAGCGGTTCCTGGGGCTGGTGGCGATGTTCGCCCTGCTCACCCTCGGCGGCGTGCTCGCGCCGGGCGTCTTCCGCGCCTCCGCCGGCCGCGCGAGCCTGGGGTGGACGCCGACGGCCGCGCAGCTCGTCGCCGGCGGGATCGCGCTCGTCGCGCTGGCGGCGGTCGGGATCCGGCTCCTGCGGCGCAGCCCGCGCGTGCGGCGGGTAGCGGGCGAGGCGGCGGCGCTGTGGACGCACTTCGCGGCGCGGCCGGGGGCGTTCGCGGCGGCGCTCGCCGTCTCGGCGCTGGTGCAGGGGGCGTACGTGGCCGGGTGGGCGGCGCTGGCGCTGGGGCTCCGGCTCCCCGTGCGGCCCGAGGAGATGCTCGTCTTCGTCCCCTTCGTCAGCATCGCGGCCATGCTGCCGGTGACGGTGTCGGGGATCGGCGTGCGCGAGGGGGCGTGGGTGCTGCTGCTGGCCCCGTACGGCGTCTCGGCGGCCGACGCGGTGGCGTTCAGCCTGGCCTACTTCCTGGCCTTCCTCCTGGTGGGCGCGGCGGGCGGGGTGCTCTTCGCGCTCGGCGGCCTGGGCGGCGGGCCTCAGCGCGCCGGGGCGGGGGCCGCCTCGGCTTCGAGCTCGGCGGGGAGCGGGCCGCGCGCCGCGTCCGCCCGCTCCGCGGCGGCCGACTCGACCACCCTGAGCAGCTCCGCCGCGTCGGCCTCCCAGTTGTAGGTGGAGAGCACCGCCCGCCGCCCGGCCTGGCCCAGCGCCTCGCGCAGCGCGGGGTCGCGCAGGCGCTCGATCGCCGCGGCCAGCGCCGCGGGGTCGCGCGAGGGGACCACCACCCCCGCGCCCGTCTCGCGGAGGATGCGCGCCGCCGGGGCCGCGTCGGAGGAGACCACGGGGAGCCCGGCCGCCATGAAGTCGAAGGTCTTGTTGGAGATCGTGGTGTTCCACGCCTCGGTGGCGTGGTGCGGCATCACCGCCACGTCGGCGGCCGCCACCCGGGCCAGGGCGTCGGCGTGGCCGGGGACCCACCCGGCGAACTCCACCCACGGCGGCTCGAGCCCCAGCTCGCCGGCCAGCGCCTGCAGGACGGGGAGGTCGCGCCCGCGCCCGATCAGCCGCAGCCGCACCTCCACCCCGCGGCCGCGCAGCAGGGCCACGGCGCGCAGCAGGTCGGCGAGGCCGCGGGGGACCTCCATCAGCCCCAGGTAGACCAGGCCGAGCGGCTCGCCCGCGCCGCGCGGCTCGCGCGGCGGGGTCTCGCGGGCGCGCGCGGCCGGCGGCGTGTTGGAGACCACCGCCACGCGCGCGGCGGGCACCCCCATCCGCACCACCCGCCCGGCCGACTCCTCCACCACCGCCAGCACGCGGTCCACCCTGGGCAGGCACCAGCGCTCGACCGCCTCGGCCGCCGCCGGGTTGCGCACCAGGAAGTCCCACCCGCGCTGCCGCCCGATCGCCCGGATGTCGCGCAGCCGCTCGGGGTAGTTCTCGGCCATGTCGAAGACCACCGCCGCGCCCGCCTTTCGCGCCGCCCGGATGGCCGTGGGGCAGAGCGGCAGGTCGCGCGCGATCACCACGTCGGGGCGCGCCTCGCGCACCACGCGGTCCAGGTGGGCGATCCAGCGCGGGCTGAGGAAGGCGGGGAAGGAGAGCGCGCCGTCCAGCCGCCGCCCGGCCCAGCGCCAGGGCGGCATGCGGTGCACCTCGCCCTCGGGCAGTCGCTCGCGCAGCGGCCGCCACTGCCGGTTGCGCGCGGCGATGTGCACCTCGTGCCCCGCGTCCGCGAGCGCCAGGCAGACCTTCTCGGTACGGACGTCCCAGGGGTAGTCCGCGTCCCACACGTAGACGATGCGCATCTTCCTCTGCGACCGGGTCCGGTCGACCGTGAAGGATGGGCGAGCCGGCATCCGTGCCGCTACCGCGCCCAGCCCACCTGCCAGGGTAAGTAGATCCTTCGGCCCTGCCGTCGTTCGGGGTGGATGCTGGTTCCGGCGTGATCGGGCCTCAGGATGACGGCGTTGGTGGTGGAGCTTGCAAACACCCTCTCAGGGGGCCGCGGGCGGCGCGGGCCCGGGCATCAGGCCGGCCGCCAGGGCGACGATCCAGGCGGCCAGCAGCAGGGCCCACAGGCACAGGAGCGCGAAGCCCACCAGCGCGGGGAGCCGCGTGACGCTCGTCGCCTGGCGGTACCAGGAGAAGCGGTCGTGCGTGACGTCTCCCACCCCCCGGGCGGGGTGCTCCTCGGCGAACCAGCCCCGCCCCGGAGCCCGGGCGACGCGGTCGGCGGCTCGGTCGGCGCGCGTCCGGTACTCCTCCACCAGCGCCCGGTCCTGGGCCCCCACCACGTACCAGAGGCCGGAAACGGCCACCCCCAGCAGGATGGGGATCAGCGCGGCGTGCCACCAGGCGTGCTCGAGCACGGCCACGCCCAGGAAGCCGAACAGCGCCGTCTCCAGCGACAGCAGGAAGTTGAAGCGCGTCCACAGCCGGTCGAACTCCGCCGTGAGGTAGCCGAGCTTCAGCTTGTAGTCCTCGAGCGCCAGCGGGTCCGGCTCCTCACCTTCCCGGACCCCGGCCGTCGGATCGCTCATGCCGCCGCCCGGCCGCGGGCGCGGCAGAAGAGGTTGACGTAGCCGCGCTCCAGCTCGGGCCGCGCCAGGTGCGCGGAGCCGCCGTTCGCCGCGGGGGGAAGCTCCATCTCCTCCGCGCCCAGCGCGGCGCGGACGGCGCGGACGTTCTCGAGGCCGTTCCGCCGCCGGTTCTCCTCCAGCCGCGCCCAGCTCGCCGGCACCGGCTCGAAGGCCAGCACGCGCGTGTTCCTGCGCTCCCGCGCCACCACCAGCGAGTACCAGCCGAAGTAGGCGCCCACGTCCAGGAAGACGCCGCCCTCCGGCAGGCGCGAGAGCACCAGCCGCACCTCGTCGTCGTCCCACTCGCCGCGGTAGACACGGTGCGCTGCACCCAGCAGCCGGTGTCGAGCTTCCAGGCCAGGCCGCGGCGGCGCGCCACGTACTCGCGCCCGCGGTGCAGCTCGTCGAGCCGCGAGGTGCGCAGCAGCGCGTCGACCACGCGCCACTTCCCCCGGGTGGTCCGGCAGGCGCGCCGAGTAGAAGAGGATCGCCGGGCTGGTGAGGCGCTGGAGGGCAGGCATTGAGTGCGTGAGTGCGTTAGTGCGTTAGTGCGTTGGTGCGTTAGTGCGCGGCGGGGACGGGATCGGAGACGGGCGCAGCGGCGGGCGGCGTCTCCCGTCTCCTGAAGACCTCGGCGCGGTAGCGGGCCAGGACGGCGTCGTGGCCGAAGCCGGAGCGCACGCGCTCGCGGGCGCGGCGGCCCATCACGGCCGCGGCGTCGGGGTCGGCGGCCAGTCGGGCGATCTCGCGCGCCATCTCCCGCCCGTCCTCCGTGACCACGGCCTCGGCGCCGGGGACGAAGCCGATCCCCTCGTTGCCGAGCGGGGTGGTGACCACCGCCCTCCCGCGCGAGGCCAGGAAGAGGTTCTTCATCCGCACGCCCCCGCCCGAGACCACCGGCGCCACGGCGATGCGGACGTGCGCGAACCGGTCCTCCACGTCCACGACGAAGCCGTGGCGCACCACCTGGACGGGAGACGCGGGGAGCACGACTCCGGACAGCGGCTCGTCCAGCCCGCAGACGTGCAGCGTCCAGCTGCGGTCCAGGTGGCGCGCGCACTCGGCCAGGAACCAGCGCAGCGCGTCCACGTTGGGACGGTGGTAGAAGTTGCCGACGAACAGCATCTCCCGCGCCGTCCCTTCCGACGCAGGACCGGGAGCGGCCTCGGGAAGGTCGAAGGAGACGGGGATGTCGGTGATCTTGCGCGCGAACCAGGGGAAGGCGCGCCGGACGTACGCCGCGTCCTCGGGCGTCAGCGCGACGACGCGGTCCACCTTCAGGTAGACGCCGAACATCACCAGCCAGGCCGCCGCCGTCTTGAGCGCCGGCACGGCGCGCCCCAGCCCGCGCGCCGCGCGCGTCTCCATCGCCAGGCGGCGGCAGAGCGGCTCGTGCTCGCGCAGCACCAGCGCGTTCCGCGGCCGCCCCCCGAAGACGAGGAAGAGCGAGCCGGAGAGGAACTCGACCACCACCGGGTGCGGCCCGCCGATCCGCTCCCGCACCGTGGACGGCGAGACGATGAACGGCCGGCAGTGCACCGGCATCGGCAGCGCGAACGTCAGCCAGTCGCTCAGCAGCCCGCGGACGCGGCCGCCGCTGGGCTTCAGCTCGTAGAGCGGGACGAGATGCAGCTGCCAGCCGCGCCCCAGCGTCTCCACCAGCCCCTTGATCGCCGTGCTCCCCCCGCTCTTCTCCCCCGGCGGATAGGGGACGACCAGGTACAGCTCGCCCGTGTCCTCCACCCGCCGCCGTCCGCTGAAGACGGCGCGCGCGACGCCCACCATCCCGTGCAGCGCGAGGAACGGGAGGAGCGCGGCGAGCGCGGCGGCCTGGAGGAGCGAACGGACGGTCTGCCGCATCGGGTCGGGTGATCGGGCGGGATCGGGCGCGGACGGGGATGCGCGCCACCGGAAGCCGACGCCCGTTTCGGCAAGCTCCACACCCTCCCCCACCCTCCCCTCCTCCGCGCAGCCCCCGTCCCGCCTGCCTACGCGCGACCCCGCGATTCCCCGCCGGGGGACAGGGATTCCGCCCGCCGCGCGCGCCTCCGTGCCACCGCGGAGAACGCGCGACGGCGTGTGGAACGGGCGCAACACCTGTCGGCGGGCGACACGCCGGGACGCGGCCCCCGCGATCGGCCAGGGAACGACGTAGAGCGCGCCAGGCCGCGTGTTTCCGCGGGGTCTGCGGATCATCGCCATCCGGTCCCCCCCTTGCCTTTCCCCCCGCCGAGCCGCCCGGCGCGCGTGCCGGATGAGGGTGCGCCGCGGCGCGCCGGGCGCTCCACCCGGACCCGCACTTCGCACCTCGCACTTCGCACTCTCGAACGGATGCCCGCGCCCACCCCGGCCCCCTCGCGCCTGCGCCGCGACGCCAAGCACCTGCTGCGCGCCGTGGTGCCGCTCTCCGCGCGCAAGCGGCTGGCGGCGTGGATCGGGCGGCAGCACTGGCTGGCCCAGCGCCACTGGTGGAGCGTGGAGATGGTGCGCGACCTGGCCGAGCGCGACGTGAGCGGCTACCACCGCTTCCTCTGGGCGAACCACCTGGGCTACGCCGAGACCTACGAGCCCGGCCAGCGCTTCGGGGCGGAGCGCGTCCAGCTGTCCCGCCTCCTCCTCTTCGACGACCTCGCCCGCGCGCTGCGGGAGCGCGGCGCGGACCCCGGGCAGGACGTGCGCTCGGTGCTCGAGGTCGGCTGCTCGATGGGCTACCTGCTGCGGTACCTGGAGCTGGAGCTCTTCCCCGCGGCCGAGGTGCTGGAGGGGATCGACATCGACGGCTACGCCGTGGCGCGCGGTGCCGAGGTGCTCTCCCGCGAGGGCTCGCGCGCGCGGCTGCTGCGCGGCGACATGGCCGACCTGCCGCGCCTGGTGGGCGACCGCCGCTACGACGTGGTCCTCTGCGCCGGCGTGCTGATGTACCTGCGCGAGCCCGAGGCGGCCGAGGTCGTCCGCGCGATGCTGGAGCGCACGGGCGGCCTGCTCGCCCTGGCCGGCCTGGCGCACCCGGAGGCCGACAACGCGCGGCTCCCGGCTTCCGTCCCCCGCGAGAGCGACCGGTCGCTGATCCACAACCTGGACGCGATGGTGGAGCGCGCGGGCGGCCGGGTGGTCCACCGCAGGTGGGAGGGCGCGCGGAAGGTGGGGGGGAACACCCTCTACTTCGTCTTCGCCGAGCCGGCGGGAGGGGCGCGATGGGCGAGCGCCTGAGCCCCCGCCTGCGCGCGAAGCGCATCGCCGCGCGCCTGGCGCGGGAGGGGCGCGGCCTGCTGGGGCCGGCCCGCACCGTCTACGTCGACCGGCGCGTCGACGAGTACCGCGGCTACTGGGAGGCGGCGGCGCGCCTCATCGGCGCCGACTTCGGCGAGCTGGCGCCGGGGCTGTGGGAGGCGCGCCTGGACGGCCGCCGCACCCGCATCGCCAACTACGTGGTGGAGGCCGACGACCCGGTCACCCTGCGCGTGGCGGGCGACAAGGCGCTCTGCCTGGGGCTGGCCGAGGGCGCCGGCGTCCCCGTCCCCGAGCACCGCGTCTTCCGCCTGGCGAGCGTGCGCGAGGCGCGGGCGCACGTCGAGCGCGCCGGCGGGCTGTGGGTGGTGAAGCCCGCGCGCGGCTCCTCGTCCGGCCTGGGGGTGACGACCGGCGTCCGCACCGCGCGGCAGGTGGAGGACGCGGCCGTGCTCGCCTCGCTCTTCTGCCCCGACATCCTGCTGGAGCGGATGGTCCCCGGCGAGAGCTGCCGGCTGCTGTACCTGGACGGCGAGCTGGTCCACGCCGTCCGCCGCCGCGGCGCGCGGGTGACGGGTGACGGTGCGTCCACGATCCGCACCCTGGCCGGGCGCGCGGGGCTCGCCCGCGTCCTCGCCGATCCCGCGTCGGACGCCGCGCTCACCGCGCAGGGGCTCTCGGCCGACGCCGTCCCCGCCGCCGGGCGCGAGGTGGTGGTGCGCGGCATCCCCGCCGTCGCCGGCTCCGCGCGCGAGCTGCGCACCGTCTACGACGAGACGATCACCTCGCTCGTCCACCCGGCCCTGGCACGCTCGCTGGCCGACGTCGTCCGTCGCCTGGGGAGCCGCTTCGCGGGGGTGGACGTGGTCACGCTCGACCCGGGCCGCTCGCTGGAGGAGAGCGGCGGGGCGCTCATCGAGATCAACACCACGCCGGGGATCCACCACCACTACCACACCGACGACGAGCGGCGGACGCACCCCGTCGCCGTGCGCGTCCTGCGCCGCCTGCTGGACGCCGACGACCTGCCGCCTCCGTCGCACGCCGTGACGCCGGAGGCCAGCGGCTACGCACTTCGCACTTCGCACCTCGCACTTCGCACCGCAGTTCAGCGCCCGTGTCCGCCTCGCCGAAAGGATGCAGGCCATGCCCTTCCGTGACGACGCGCCGTCCGCCGGACGGCTGCACACCGCCGACTACCTGGCCCGGATCGGCGTGCGCCGGCTGCCGCCCGCGCTCTCGCCCTTCGACCCCGGCTACGACCCCGGCACCACCGAGCAGCACCTGGCGCAGAGCCACCACCTGATGTCGCAGCTCAAGGTGTCGATGGCGTGCTGGCTGATCGCCGACGAGGACGCCACGCGGCGAAAGATCGCCGCGGCCCGGCGCTTCGGGGTGCCCACCGTCACCGGCGGCGGCCCGTTCGAGATCGCGGTGCAGCAGGGCGCGCTCGCCGAGTACCTGGACCTCTGCGCCGACCTGGGCTTCGACCGCATCGAGTGCGGCGAGGGCTTCACCGACCTCCCGCTGGCCCCGCGCGCCGTGACGCGGATGATCGAGGAGCGGGGGATGCGCGCGCAGTTCGAGCTGGGGAAGAAGCACGGCGGCGCCTTCACCGACGACGTGGTGGACGGGCTGATCGAGCAGGGGCGGAGCTGGCTGGACGCGGGCGCGCTCTTCCTGGTGGTGGAGGCGCGGGAGAGCGCGCGCGGGGTGGGGCTCTTCGACGACGAGGGCGCCTTCAACCCGGCGTTCGCGGACCGCTTCGCCGACGCCTTCGGGCTGGACCAGCTGGTCTTCGAGGCGCCCAACAAGCCCAGCCAGTTCGCGCTGCTGGACCACTTCGGCCCGCGGGTGCACCTGTGCAACGTGCGGCTGGAGGAGGTGCTGCGGGTGGAGATCTACCGCCGCGGGCTGCACTCCGACGCCTTCCAGAAGCCGAACCTCCGCCCGCCCTCGCCGGTGGTGCCCTTCGCCGGGATCCGCGAGGAGGTGGCGGTATGAGCCGCACGGTGGTGGTGGACTTCCTCCCCGAGAGCGCGCTCCGCTACGGCCGCGGCTGGGCGGTGGTGGCGGTCGACGTGATCCGCGCCACCACCACGGCGGTGACCGCCGCGGCCGCCGGGCGGCGCTGCTTCCCGGTGCCGACGCTGGACGCGGCCGCCGCGGTGGCGGCGCTGCTGGAGCGGCCGCTCCTCTGCGGCGAGCTGGGGGGGAACATGCCGTTCGGCTTCGACCTCACCAACAGCCCGGCCCAGGTGGCCGTGCTGGGCGAGCCCGAGCGGCCGCTGGTGCTGCTGTCGTCGTCGGGGACGCAGCTGGTGCACAACGCGGCGGGCGGCGACGTGCTCTACCTGGGGTCCTTGCGCAACTACGGGGCGCTGGTGGCGCACCTGGCCGCCCGCTACCCGCGCGTGGCCGTGGTGGGCGCCGGCACGCGCGGCGAGTTCCGCGAGGAGGACCAGCGCTGCTGCGCCCTGGTGGCCGAGGGGCTGGTGCGCGCCGGCTTCGCGCCGGAGAACGACTTCACGCGGCACCTGCTGGCGCGCTGGCGCGGCGCGCCGGTGGACGGCTGGAAGGACGAGAGCCGCAGCGTGGACTACCTGCGCCGGAGCGGACAGCTGCGCGACCTGGACTTCGTCCTGGCGCACGTCAACGACCTGCACCACGTCTTCGCGGTGGAGGACGGCGAGGTGGTGGTGCGCCGGGCGATCACCGGCGAGCGCGTGTTCGGGGTCGAGGCGGTGACGGAGCGGGAGGAGGCGGCGGCGTAGCCCCCTCCGGCTCGCTAAGGCTCGCCACCTCCCCCGTTCCGTGGGCGGTTGCCGGGCGAGGTTTGTCCGTGCGGGGCGAGCTTCGGCGCCGCGCGGGGGGCCCTCACCCGCCGCCTTAGAGCGGCAACCCTCTCCCAACTTCGGGAGAGGGTGGACATGACGGGGCGAGATCGAACCCATTCGTAGGGGCGAGGCATGCCTCGACCGGCGGACGCCAGTCCATGCGCGAGAGGCGGGGCCTGTGCACGGGCCGCCTCCGCACGGACTCGCATGCTCGCCCCTACGAAACACATCGCGGAGGCAGGCCTCGGATCGCCGGGGGCCGTTAACGCGGGCGTGGGCTGGCGCGGGCGAGGCATGCCTCGCCCCTACGGTGGGTTCGAGGTCCGCCAGAGACCCGCGTGAGGGATGCGCGCCCGGAGGGCCGGGACACGGGCGTGCCGGGGTTTGGCACGACCGGGGCCCGGCGCGGTTAGGCAGCGTTGTTTGCTGCATTACCGCGCGCGCAGCCCGGCACCCGGCACGGGGGACACGCCCAAACCCTGTAGTTGCCGTTTGCAGTTTCGCCGTTCAAGCTCGGCAGATTTCTTCTCTCGAACGGATCGAGCGGATGAAGGGAGTCGATGCGTCGGTGCCGGTGGTGGTGCTGGGGTTCCACCACGGCGGGCTGGGGATCGCGCGGAGCCTGGGGCGCTGGGGCGTGGCCGTGCACGGGATCGACGGCGACCCGCGCGCGCCGGCGTTCGCCTCGCGCTACTGCCGCGGCCGCGCGGTGTGGAGCGTCGCCCGCTCCGACCCGCGCGCCACCGTCGACTTCCTGCTGCGCTCCGCACCGGCGGAGCGCTCGATCCTGGTCCCCACCTCCGACGACGCGGCGCTCCTGGTGGCCGAGCACGCGGACGAGCTCTCCGGGCGCTACCTCTTCCAGCGCAACCCGCCGGAACTGGTGCGGGCGCTCTGCGACAAGCGCGCGCTCTACCACCTCTGCCGCCGGCTCGACGTCCCCACCCCCGAGACCGTCTTCCCCCAGTGCGCGGCGGACGTGGAGGCGTTCGCGGCCTCGGCGGCGTTCCCCGTGATGCTCAAGGGGATCGACGGACTCCGGCTGCAGGCGCGCACGGGGGTGAAGATGGCGATCGTCCGCGACGCGGCGGAGCTGCGCGAGCGGTACAAGGCGCTGGAGGACCCGCGGGAGCCCAACCTGATGCTGCAGGAGTACATCCCCGGCGGCGACGACACCATCTGGATGTTCAACGGCTACTTCGGCGCGGACTCGGGGTGCGTGGCCGGGTTCACGGGGAAGAAGCTGCGGCAGCACCCGGTGCACACCGGCTCCACCAGCCTGGGGATCTGCCTGGAGAACCCGGAGGTGTATCGCCTCACCGCCGACTTCATGCGCAAGGTCAGCTATCGCGGCATCCTCGACATCGGCTGGCGCTACGACGCGCGCGACGGCGGCTACAAGCTGCTGGACCCCAACCCGCGCATCGGCTCCACCTTCCGCCTGTTCGTGGACCGCGCGGGGATGGACGTGGCCCGCTGGCTGTACCTGGACCTCACCGGCCAGCCGCTCCCGGCCGCGGCGGAGTACGCGGGACGCCGGTGGATGGTGGAGGAGCGCGACCTGGAGTCGGTGCTCGACTACTTCCGCGAGGGCTCGCTGGGCCTCGGCGGCTACCTGCGCTCGCTGCGCGGGGTGGAGGAGGCGGCCTGGTTCGCCCGCGACGACCTGCGCCCCTTCCTGCGCGTGGCGGGGGCGACGGCGCTGCGCGGGGTGCGCGCGGCCGGCAGGCGGCTGGTCCCAGGGCGCCGCCGCTCCGCCGCGCCCGCGGTGCAGCGGGCGGAGGCCGAGCGGCGGGCGGCGCTGGCTCCGGGTCCGGCGGCGGAGGGCGCGTGAGCGCGGCGGCGTGCGCGCCGGTGCCGGGGAGCGCGCAGTGGCGCCGGCTCCGGCTCAAGCACTGGCTGGCGGCGCCGCTCTTCGCGTCGGGGGCGCACCGGGTGCTCTTCGGGCGGCGCGGGGTGATCGTGGCCTTCCACCGCGTGGACGACCGGGTGCGGGGGAACCCGATCGGCTGCTCGCGGGACGAGTTCGCGCGCTACCTGGACTTCTTCGCCCGCCATTTCCGCGTGGTGCCGCTCTCGGAGTTGCTGGCGCGGCTGGAGGCGGGCGGGAGCGCGGGCGGGAGGCTCGCCATCACCTTCGACGACGGCTACCGCGACAACTACGAGGTGGCGGCGCCGCTGCTGCGGGCGCGGGGGCTGCCGGCGTGCTTCTTCGTGGCGGCGGAGCTGATCGGCTCGCGCACGCAGCCCTGGTGGGACGCGGAGTACGGCGCGCGCGCCGAGTGGATGACCTGGGACCAGGTGCGCGCCCTGCACGCCGAGGGCTTCGAGATCGGCGCCCACACCCTCTCGCACGCGGACCTGGGGCGGACGCACGGCGAGGCGGCGGAGCGCGAGATCGCGGGGTGCAGGGCGCGGCTGGAGCGCGAGCTGGGCGCCCCGGTCACCCTCTTCAGCTTCCCCTACGGCGCCGCGCACCGGATGACGGAGGAGAACCGCGCGCGGGTGGCGCGGGCCGGCTTCCGCTGCTGCCTCTCCGCGTACGGCGGCACCGTGGCCCCCGGCGACGACCCCTTCCGCCTGCGCCGCGCGCCGGTCTCGCCCTGGCACCTCTCCCCCGCCCACCTGGGCTTCGAGCTGCTGTTCCGGCCACCGACGGAAGCGGCCGCCTCGCCCGGGCTCAACGGCGGAGGCTGAGGATCTCCGCCTCGTCTTCCCACGGCCGGTCTTCGTACTCGATCAGGTTGCTGAGCCCCCGCCACAGGAGCGGAGTGGCCAGGCCCACGTCGACGTGCCGCAGGAGCCCTTTCCGCGCGGGGAGCAGGCGGTCTTCGAGCGGAGACGCGACGTACAGGAACATCTGGTCGTCCTGCAGGACGTGGACGCGCTCGTGGCCCGCGGTGATCCCGACCGCTCTCCTCTCCTCGGGGGTGAGCGGCCGCCGCTCGGCGGGATAGAAGAGGAGGATCGTGTACGCGTCCTCCTGCCCCGCGTAGACGCCGTCCCCGCCGCCGTAGACGCGGAAGACGACCGCCCCCGCGGAGAGGCTCTGTTCCAGGTCCAGCGCATGGTTCGCCCGGAAGGCCTGGTAGACGGCGTACGCGGTCGCCGTCGCGTCGAGCCGCACCCGCACGGGCGCCGGCTCGCGGGGGGTGACGTAGAAGCGCACCGGGCCCAGCGGGAGCATGACGCGCTCCAGCGCCGGGCGTCCATCCGCGGAGTTGCGGACCAGGGAGGCGCCCACCGCGCCGACTTCGCGCCCCAGCAGCCCCGCCCCGAAGAAGCGCTCCACCGCCACCCGCTTCCCCGCGTATCCCAGCGCGCC
This sequence comes from Longimicrobium sp., assembly GCA_036389795.1. Taxonomy (NCBI): domain Bacteria; kingdom Pseudomonadati; phylum Gemmatimonadota; class Longimicrobiia; order Longimicrobiales; family Longimicrobiaceae; genus Longimicrobium; species Longimicrobium sp. The sequence continues at coordinate 36,209 of DASVWD010000079.1, read as the reverse complement.
CCCGGCCATCCCCGTCAGCATCCCGTCGGTGAACCGCCTGCCGTGCACCACGCGCCAGACTCCCGTCGTGAGGCCGCCCAGCGCCGCGTTGACCGCGGCGACGGCCACCTCGTCCCCCGCGCCGTACCGCTGCGCCGGCAGCGGCGGGGGAAGGCACGACGCCACCGCGCAACACAGCGCGGCCGCCCGGGCGAATCGGTGAAGCTCCATTGCGGTATCGGGGAGATTTCGGGGAGACGAACCGGGCAAGCGCCACCTGGTGGAAACGCAGGCGCCGCCGCGGGTCTGCGTCGGCGCGTTGCGAGTGCGCGAGAGCGTGAAGAGCGCCTCCCACCCGTCGACGCGCGCCGGAGCGCCAGGCAGAGTATGTTACGCGACGGCGGCAGCCTACCCCACCCCCGAGCTACCGATCCGTGCTTCCCTTCGACTGGCACGGCTGCCTCCAGGTCCCCCGCGACCCGGAGCAGCCGGACGAGCGCGAGGCGCTCCTGCGACGGCTGGAGAGGGCCCTCGCACCCCACAAGCCCAGGTGGATCCGCCGGGAGGGAGCGACGATCCACTTCCGCGGCGGCTCCTTCCGCTGGGTGACGAACTGGAACCTGCTCGTCTCCATCAGCACGGGCTCGTTCACGGTCGAAGAGACGCCCGCGGGACCGCTGGTGTGCTACCGGCTCCGGTTCACCGGAATGGTGGTGGGCAGCACCGTCGCGGTCCTGCTCCTGGCAGTCTGGCTCACCACCATGGCCGGGATGTCCCGGCCTCCGGTGCTGATCTTCGTCGTCATGTGGCTCTGGCTGGTAGGCGGGAACCTCGCCATCACGCTCCTGCGCTTTTCCAGATTCATGCGGAGGGCTTGCGGATTTCCGCACAGGCCCTGATTACCGACGTCCGCCGCGCCGCCGGAGCTCCCCCGCGCGGATTTCGCCAGAACGACTCCCGACACCGATGCGACCCCTCTCCCGTGCAATCCTCGTCCTGCTCCTCGCGACGGCGGGATGCCAGCGCAAGGCGGCGTGCGACGCCGAGCTGCAGGCCCTCGCCATCGACGCCGCGCTCGGCGACCGGCAGGCCCGGTACAACCTGGCGGTGCAGTTCTACCGCGGCGAGAAGGTGCCGCGGGACTACGCGAAGGCGGGCGCGCTCTGGCGCCAGGCCGCGGCGCAGGGCGACCTGAGCGCGAAGAACAACCTGGGATTCCTGCTCTACCACGGGTACGGGATGCCCGCAGCGCCCGCGGAAGCGGTCGCGCTCTGGCGGGAGGCCGCCACCGGTGGGCAGTCCGAGGCGCACTGGCATCTCGGCCAGGTCGCGCGGGATGGAAAGCTCCGCGCGCCCGACCCCGTGGAGGCGTACGCGCGCTTCCGGGCCGCGATCCTGATCGCCGGCAGGTCGAGCGACGCGACCGAGGGGGAGATCGCGAAGGACGCCCGCGCGGACCTGTGGAAGCTGCGGCCTCGCCTCAGTCCAGAGCAGGTCAGGGTCGGTGAAGCGCGTGCGGCGGCCTACGCCGGAGGCGAGTAGCGCCTATCAGCGAGTCCGTGGCGGTCGTTTCCAGGAAGGAGCCTGGCGCGCTTGCCTGCAGCACGTCGGGGACGTACCTTGAATGGTACGTCAAAGCGTACTTATCAGGGGGATAATCCATGGCGAGCATCCGATTCAGTGAAGACGTCCGCCCGCTGTCCGAGTTCCGAGCGAACGCCGCTTCGTTCGTCGAGCAGGTGCAGGCCACTCACCGGCCCATCGTGCTGACCCAGCACGGCCGGAGCGCGGCCGTGCTCCTGGGCGTCGCGGAGTACGAGCGGCTGGTCGAGCGCGCCGAGCTCCTGGAGGACGTCCGCGTCGCCGAGGAACAGATCGCGCGCGGCGAGGGCATCGAACACGACGAAGCCAGGCAGCGAGTTCTCGCCCGCCTCCGCCGGTGAAGCTCATCTGGTCTCCCCTCGCCCTGGAGCGGGTTGTCGAAATCGGGGAGTACATCGCGCGTGACCGCCCCCAGGCGGCCGCGGACTGGGTCGATTCGATCTTCGCGTCCGTACGGCACCTGGAGCGCTTCCCCCTGAGCGGGCGGTCCGTACCGGAGTCGACGCGGTCCGACCTGCGTGAAATCATCCATGGACGCTACCGCGTGATCTACCGGCTCGATCCCGACTACCTGATCGTGCTCACCGTCAGACATGCGGCACAGGAACTTCGGCCCGACGACCCCGACCTCCGGTAAGCCGTCGCCAGGCTCCGTTCGGCCGCTGCCGGAACGTGGGCTGGAGGGCTTTCCCAGGCTCCTCGCATCCCTGCCCCGCCCCTCCGGTGCCGAGGCCGCGGCTTCGACGCGGATCTCGCTCGCGCCCGGTCCGCCTTCCCCGGATCAGGCCGGCGCGGATCTCCCCGCGACCAGTGGCGCCGCGCGCTCCCCGGCGATCCACGCCTCCAGCCGCCGCAGGTCCGCCTCGGCGAGGTGCGAGTGGGTGGGAAGGGTGAAGAGCGCCTCCGCCAGCCGCCGCGCGCCGGGGAAGCCGTCGTCCGCGTTGGCGACGCGCGCGCGGAAGCCCTCCAGGTCGCAGAGGGCGCGCGGATAGCCGGGCATGATCCCCAGCCGCCGCGCGCCGGGCGAGGCGGCGCGGGCGCGGCCTGCTTCCCCGTCGGCCAGGACCGGCAGGCGGAGGAAGCCCGCCGTGGCGTTCGCCGGCGGCCGCGGGACGCGCGCGCCGGCGGCGGCGAGGGCCCACTGCAGCCGGCCGGCGTTGCGGCGGCGGACGGCGGCCTCGTGGAGCGACTCCTCCCATCCGGCGGCGAGGATCGCCGCCGCGGCGCGGGAGAGCGGCTCCGGCGGCTCCGGCGCGCGGTAGACCGTATCCCCCAGGCGCAGGAAGGGGAGCGCGGCGGGGAGCGCGTACAGCGACGGCCGGGCGAGCGCCCACTGCGCCGCCGCCCCCGCCAGCTCGCGCCAGCCGGAGCGCGTGCCGGAGACGTGCAGCCGCGCGCGCCGCACCACCGCCTCGCCCGCGCCGTCGTGCGCCAGCAGCGCGCCGCCCGCCCCGCCGGTGAGCCCCTTCCCCCGCCCGAAGCTGAGCACCGCCACCGGGCCGAGCGACCCCGCCGCCCGCTCACCGATCCGCGCGCCCACCGCCTGCGCCGCGTCCTCCACCAGCAGCGCCCCCGCGTCCGCCACGCGCCCGGCGAGGCGTTCCACGTCCACGGGCACGCCGCAGTGGTGCACGACGACCACCGCGCACGGGTCGGCCGCCAGCGCGCGGTCGAACGAAGCCGGGTCGGGCGCCAGCGTCTCCGGATCGACGTCGTAGAGGACGACGGGGAGGTCCGCGCCGTCGGCCGCCGTCGCCAGGTCGTAGCAGCCGTAGGCGGGAAGGGCGGCGGGCGCGCCGGGGCGCGAGGCGGCCGCGGCGCGCAGGGCCAGCGCGAGCGCCGCGGTGCCGCTGCCGGCCAGGAGCACGTCGCGCGCGCCCCAGTCGCGCTCCACCAGCTCGGCGGCGCGCAGCGACGCGTCGTGCGCGCCCAGCGCCGCGCGCAGGCCGGCGGCGAGCGCGCGGGCCGGGAGCGGCGAGTGCGCGGGGGGGACGTGGCGGAAGGGAGTCACGACGGGATGGCGCCGCGGATGGAGGGGCCCAGCAGGTTGGCCACGGCCAGCGGGAGGCGCCGCCACACGCGCGCGCCCAGCGCATAGGCGCCGCGGTCCGCCGCGGGGGCGGCGGCGCCCGGCCGGCGGAGCGCGCGGTACCACGGCAGCGGCACGTCGCGCGCGCCCCACTGCCGCTTGAAGCGGTGCGTCCCGCCCCCGGGCGTGCACCGGCCGAAGTCGAACGTCGCGAGCCCCTCCTCCGCCGCCCGGCGCAGGAACGCCCAGTAGAGCAGCATGTTGGGCGCGGCCGCGCTCGCCTCGCGCAGCGACGACGCCCACACCATCTCGACCGTCGAGCCGTGCCGCACCGCGCAGCCGCCCGCCACGGGGCGCCCGCCCAGGTGCACGCACCCGATCCACGCCCGCTCGCCCAGCTCGCCCAGCAGCGCGGCGAAGAACGCCCGCGGGTGCGTGGGCGTCCCCAGGTCGCGCATGTTGCGCGCGAAGACGGCGAAGAAGGCGTCCAGCTCGCCCGGGCCGAAGCGGATCTCCGCCCCCTCCTTCTCGGGACGGCGCACCTGGCTGCGCAGCTTGGCGGGGAAGGCGGCCCAGAGCGCGTCCGCGCCCCCCGCGGGGAGGTCGAGGACGCACGTCACCTTCTCGTCCACCCGCGCGAGCCCCGCGTCGACCGGCGCGGCGCAGCGCAGCTCCAGCAGGTCCGCCCTGGCCTCCGACGCCATCGCCGCCGCGCGCGCGGCGAGGGCGCGGACGGACTCCGCGTCGCCCAGCGGCCCGCCGTAGTTCAGGTACGGCAGGGAGACGAAGAAGCGCCCGAACCCCAGCGCGCGCACGTCGGCCAGGGGGAGGACGCCGGTGAGCCGCCCCTCGCCGTCGCGGGCCGAGAGGTAGGGGCAGTCGTGGCCGTAGACGCCCTCGATCACCCGCTTCCAGGCGTGGAGGTGGCAGTGCGTGGCCTCGGGACGCGCCGCCACGAAGGCGTCCCACTCGGCCGCGGGGCCGGCGAAGCGCTCGACCGCGACGCTCACGCGCCCTCCGCGGCGGCGAGCGCCGGCGCCTCCACCTCCGGCTCCGCCTCCAGCCCCAGCGCGGCGGCCACGGAGGTGAAGCGGAACTCTGCCAGGAGCCGCTCCAGCCTCGCGGCCGTGGAGCGCAGCCCGCCGTAGTGCCGCACGCGGGTGAGCGGCCCCACCGGCAGGCGCGGCTGGCCGGTGTCCACCTCCCAGGGATGGAGGTAGAAGACGGCCGGCTCTCCCCGCGCCTCGGCCTGGCGGAGCGCGCGGCGGGTGAGGGCGTAGGGAAAGAGGCGGAAGTACGCCCCGCCCGCCGCCGGCACCCGCGCCGGGCCGAAGCGCGCGCGGGCGAGCGGCACCTCCCACAGCGTCCCCGGCGTGCGCTCGACCGCGTACGGAGCGGTGGGCGCGTCGGCCGGGTGCCCGGCGCGGCCGGAGAAGACGCTGGAGTCGTAGGCGTAGCCTTCGGCCAGCAGGATGTCGAAGGCCCACTCCCAGCCGCGCACCAGCGAGAAGTTCGGCGCGCGGAAACCCAGCACCGGCCCGCCGCAGGCGTCTTCCAGGGCGGCCTTCGAGCGGCGCGCCTCGCCGCGGAAGTCGTTCGGCCACATCGCGGTCACGCGCCGGTGCGACCACCCGTGCGAGGCCACCTCGTGCCCCGCCTCGGCGATCCGCCGCACCAGCCCCGGGCGCCGCGCGGCCAGCCAGCCGAGCGTGAAGAAGGTGCCGCGCGCCTCGTGGAGCTCCAGCGCCTCCAGCAGCAGGTCGACCGAGGCTTCGACGCGGCTCTCCATCACCCCCCAGCGCCCCTCCCCCACCACCCGCTCCAGCGCCGCCGCGTGGAAGTACTCCTCCACGTCCACCGTGAACAGGTGCGCCGGCCGCCCCGTCGCACGCCGGACGGAGAGGTTCGGAAGAGCGGTCGGAGGAAGGAGGGACACGGAGCGGATCTCGATCGGGTTCATCCATGGCGCCGGATCGCCGTCGGGCGCCGTGATGCAGGTGCGCAACACCGGCTGCTCGGCCTCGAATCAGCGAATCTCCCACGCCCACTTTCGCACTTCCGCACTTTCGCACTCACGCACTTCCGCACTCACGCACTTCCCCCCACCATCGCCCGCGCGAGCGCCCCCACGCACCGCTCCACCCGGCCGTAGCTGGCCTCCAGCACGTCGTCGCCCGCGCCCCAGGGATCGCGGACGGCGCGCGTGTCGATCGGCTGCGGGTCGAAGTCGCCCAGCAGCTCCACCCGGAGGGCGGCGGGACCGAAGCGGGCGCGGAGCGCGGAGGCGTGGCGTGGATCCATCACCACCACCAGCGCCGCCGCCCGCACCCGTTCGGCCGTGATCAGCGACGAGCGGTGCGCCGAGAGGTCGACGCTCCGCCGCGCCGCCACCCGCACGGCGGGCTCCGGCGGCGGCCGCCCCGGGCCCACGAAGCCGGCGGACGACACCCGCACCGCCGCCCGCAGCGCGCCCGGCAGGCACCGCTCGAGCGCGGCGGCCGCGTACGGGCTGCGGTAGATGTTCCCCGTGCAGACGAAGAGCACCGACTCGGGCAGCGGCTCCGCCCGCACCCGCGCGAGCGCCGCCGCGCGCCGCCAGGGGTGCAGCAGCCGGTCGGGGGCGTGGCGGGCCCGGCGCGCGGCGCGGCGGGCGAGCGCCGCCAGGGCGGCCGGGAAGCGGGGCTGGGCGGGGAGCGCGGTGGTCGCGGATTCCATGGTCCGGGCTAAGGGGCGGGCGGCGCGGTCGCCGGCGGACATCGGAAGCCCCGTGCCCGCGGGAACGCGCGGAAAACCGCCGGATCGTGTTGCGCGAGCGACGCTTCCCCGCCGCGCGCGCCGACACTTGTTGCGGCCCCGCAACGCAGTGGCATCTGGCCGCGCCTCCCGCTCCGGCCCGCATCCCCAGCAGCGGCGCGGCTTCCCGGCCGTCCGCGGCCGCGCGCCCCGACCGGGTACGTCGCGTGCTTCACCCCGCCGCCCGTCAGCGGGCGGACTCCGTGCCTCCGGCGCATCCGCGCCAGCACCGCCCAACCTCTCGTCCCCCGAAACCGAGCGCTGCACGGGCTTCCCGTAAGCGGCGTCGGAGCCGCATGGGGATGGCTCGGCTCGCAGCGACCCTGCTTGCGCTGTGGACGGGTTCAGGCTCCGGCGCCGCCACGGGTTCCACGGTCCACGCAGCGTCCCGCTCCGCCCCGCCGACGCGCGGAAGGCCCCTCCCCCACCGGGAGGGGCCTTCGTGCGCCCGGGAGCGCCGAACCCGCGTCCAATTCTGTCGCGCCCGCACCACACGACGCGGCGCCGCGCATCGCCCCGGGCGCCGCGCCGGAGCAGGAAGGCGGGGCGCGGCAACGACTTACGGTCGAGGCGCACGGGGCATGGAAGTTCCCCGGCTCCGCCGTGCCGGGACCACCCGCCCGGCACCCGCCGCGGCACCCCGTTCCCCGGCCGCCGGTGGGCCCGCAGGACAATGCAGGACCCACCCACAGATTCGGATCGGGAAGAACCATGGGCCGCTACGAACAGCTGCGTGAGGAGCTGCGCCGCCGGCCGCGCACCTGGGTAGTGACGGGCGTGGCGGGGTTCATCGGGTCGAGCCTGCTGGAGACGCTGCTCGACCTGGGGCAGGTGGTGGTGGGGCTCGACAACTTCGCCACCGGCTACCGGCGCAACCTGGAGGAAGTGCTGCGCGGCCGCCCCCGCACCGGCGGCACCTTCCACCTGCACGAGGGCGACGTGCGCAGCTTCGAGACGTGCCGCGCGGTGTGCCTGGGCGCCGACTACGTCCTCCACCAGGCCGCCCTCGCCTCGGTCCCCCGCTCGCTCGAAGACCCGGTGCGCGCCAACGAGGTGAACGTCGACGGCACCGTCAACCTCCTGCTGGCCGCGCGCGAGACCGGGGTGCGGCGCGTCGTGTACGCCTCCTCCTGCGCCGTCTACGGCGACTGCGCGCGGCTCCCGCTCTCCGTGGGCGACAGCGGCGCGCTGCTGTCCCCCTACGCGCTCACCAAGCGCGTGGCCGAGGAGTACGCCGCCCTGTTCGCGCGCACGCACGGGGTGGACACGGTGGGGCTGCGCTACTTCAACGTCTTCGGCCCGCGGCAGGACCCGCGCGGCGCCTACGCCGCCGTGGTGCCGCAGTGGACGCGCTCGCTGCTGGAGGGCGAACCCTGCCGCATCCACGGCGACGGCGAGACCACCCGCGACTTCGTGTGGGTGGGCGACGTGGTGCAGGCCAACCTGCTGGCCGCCGCCGCCGAGCTCCCCCCCGGCGCGCACCTCTTCAACGTGGGCGGGGGCCGGCGCACCTCGCTGAACGAGCTGCACGACGCGCTCGCCTCGGCCGTGCGGCGCCTGCGCCCCGACCTGCCGCCCGTACCGTGCGTCTACGACGACTTCCGCGCCGGCGACATCCGCCACAGCCAAGCCAACATCTCCCGCATCCAGGCCACCCTGGGCTACGCGCCCGCCGGCGACTTCACCGCCTCGCTCGACGTGCTGGTGGCGTGGTACGAGGGCCGCTACGGCCGCCCCGAAGCCCTCGCCCGCACGGCGTAACTCCGATCTACCTGGCTTCGAACGCCGAATCCCCAGGCCGCGCTCCGGTGCAGCCTGGGGATTCTGCTGGGCAGACGAGAATCCATTCCACGGCTGCCGCTCTCGCGCAGAGTCCGGTAAAGGATCTGTCTCACGCAGAGTCAGCAGAGGGCAAGCAGAGGGTTTCTCTGCTGACTCTGCTGACTCTGCGTGAGGCTGTTTTTTTTCTGGATTCAACAGACCCGATCTCACCACCGCTCCCGTCGCGCGAAGCGCCGAAGTCCCTCCCCTGAAGTTCGGGGGAGGGACAGGCGCGCCAGGCGCCAGGGCGGGGGCCGCCCCGTGGCCGCACCGAAACCCGTCTCGACACGGTGCGTTACGAAATCTTGACTGTCATGACGCAACGCGTTATCATCGAGCCGTGGCCACACCGCAGTCGGAGGAAAAGCGATGCCCAGGGTGATCAAGCGGTACGGGAACCGGAAGCTCTACGACGTCGAGGCCAGCGCGTACGTCTCGCTGGAAGACATCGCCGCGCTCATCCGCGGCGGCGAGACCGTCGAGGTGCTCGACAACGTCACGGGCGACGACATCACCGCGCAGACCCTCACCCAGGTGGTGCTCGAGGAGGGCAAGCGCGGGCGCGGCATCCTCCCCACGGAGCTGCTGCACGAGCTCCTGCGCCGCGGCGGGCGGGTGATCGACGCCGGCGTGGGGCAGATCCGGAGCGGGGTGGACGAGCTGGTGCACGGCTCCCTGGGCCGCATCACCCGCGTCCTGCAGAGCCCGCAGACCCAGGAGCTGCAGCAGCTGCGCGGGCAGCTGGCCGAGCTGGAGGCCACGCTCGCGCGCATCCTGGACCAGCAGGAGAGCGAGAAGCGGCGCGGCCCCGCCGCGGACGATACCGGAACGACGAGCGCGACGGCGACCAACTCACGGCGACGGAGACAGAAATGAGCACGCAGACGAGGAACAGCACCATCTTCCGCCTGGGCGACCTGCCGAAGAACGTGGCGGGCCGGGTGGTGAAGCTCCCGAAGGAGATCGCGGACGGCGTCACCACCCGCGGCCGCGACGTGTGGCTGGCCGGGCTGGGCGCGCTGGCCACCGCCGAGCAGGAGGGCACCGCGCTCTACGACCGCCTGGTGAAGCAGGGCGAGACGCTGGTCCGGCGCGGCGAGACGATGGAGAAGCGCGGCCGCGAGCGCTTCGACGCGCTCAAGGACGAGGTGGAGGCCCGGCGCGAGGAGGCGGTGGAGAAGGTGGAGACGACCGTCTACGACCCCATGGTCGACGCGCTCGGCAGGCTGGGCGTGCCCACCCGCGCCGAGGTGGGCCGGCTCTCCGCGCAGGTGGAGTCGCTCACCGAGCGCGTGAACCTGCTCATCGCCCGGCTGGAGCGCGCGCAGGTGTCGGTGTACTCGGTCACGGCCCGCGAGGACGGCTGGGCGGTGGAGAAGCAGGGCGCCGAGCGCGCGGTGAGCGTGCACCCCACCAAGGACGAGGCGCTGGAGCGCGCCCGCGCCCTCGCCGCCGAGCACAGGCCCAGCGAGCTGGTGGTCCACCGCAAGGACGGCTCGGTGCAGGACACCTTCGTGTACGAGGCGTAAGCACGCTCCGTGCGGAAGGGAGCCGGGGTGCGGGTGCGCGAGGTAGCCCTCGCATGCATCCGCACCCTTTTTTCGCCCGAGGTGTAAACGGTTCCATGAGCAACGGCGACGGCGCGGGGGCCGCCCCGCGCGGCAAGATCGGCCTGGCCCTGGCGGGCGGGGTGCTGGAAGGCGGGTTCTACGAGATCGGCGTCCTCTGCGCGCTGGAAGACGCCGTGGAGGGGCTCGACTTCACCCGCGCCGACGTGTACGTGGGCGTCAGCTCCGGCGCGGTGCTCACCTCGCTGCTGGCCAACGGCGTCGGCCCCCGCGCCCTCTCCCGCGCCATCCTCTCCCGCGCCGACGAAGAGCTCCTCAACCTCGACCCGAACCTCCTCTTCACCCCCGCCGTGCGCGAGTACGTGCGGCGCGTGGCCGCGGCGCCGCGCCTGGTGGGCCGCTGGATCCGGCGGCGCATCGAGCGGCCGCTGGAGCTGTCGCTGGCCGGCTGGCTGGTGGAGCTGGCGGCGCTCACCCCCGTGGGCGTCTTCGACAGCGCGCCGATCGAGCGCTACCTGGCGCGCGTCTTCTCCACCCGCGGGCGGACCAACGACTTCCGCAAGCTGCGGGCGGAGCTGCGCGTGGTGGCGGTGAAGCTCGACTCGTCCGAGCTGGTGACCTTCGGCGCGGCGGGGCACGACCACGTCCCGATCAGCAGGGCGGTACAGGCGTCGATCTCGCTCCCCGGCCTCTACTGCCCGGTGGAGATCGGCGGCGAGCACTACATCGACGGGGTGGCGCGGCGCACGCTGAACGCCAGCGTGGCGCTGGACGAGGGCGCCGACCTGCTCTTCTGCGTGAACCCTATCGTCCCCGTCGACGTGAACGGGCACGGGAAGAACGGCAGCGGCCGCGCGCCGAGGCACCTGGTGGACTACGGGCTGCCGGCGGTGCTCTCGCAGACCTTCCGCACCGCCATCCACTCGCGGATGGGGACGGGCTTCCGCAGCTACCGCCACACCTACCCGGACGCCGACGTGATCCTGGTGGAGCCGGACCTGGCCGACCACCGGATGTTCTTCTCCAACATCTTCTCCTCGGCCAACCGCCGCGAGGTGTGCGAGCACGCCTACGCCCGCACCCTGGCGCACCTGCGCGAGCGCCGCGAGGAGATCGGGGAGAAGCTGGCGAAGCGAGGGATGCGCCTGCGCCCCGAGGTGCTGGACGACGGGCACCGCGTGCTGTTCGAGGAGGACGCCCCCGGGCCCCGCACCGTGCGCGGCGTCGCCGGCGAGATCCGGGGCGTGCTCGACCGCCTGGGCGCCGTCCTGGACCGCATCGACGGGTCCGCCGCGTAGACTGTCCTGCCTCTGGACGAACGACGAAGCCCCGGCCGATGCGCGGCCGGGGCTTCGTTGTTCGCCCGGACGATCACGCACAGTTGCGTTCGTAGCAGGTGCCGCAGGCGGAACAGTTCGAGGGCGCGCAGGTGGGGCCGGCGTTCGTGGCGGCGTCCCTGGCGGCATCCGCGGCGTCTCCGGCACGGTCGCCCGCGTCCTGGTTGGCCCTCACGGTGCCGGGGACGTGCAGGCCTTCGCACAGGGCTTCGAACGATTCCACCTTCAGCGCGTCCAGGTCCAGCCTGAGCTTCGCCATCGGTACCTCTCCCGTTGCAGGATGAATGCTCCGGCGCATGAACCGGCCGGCCCACGAGCCACCGGACCTCAGCAGTCCTCACACGTGTCGCAGGATTCACAGTACGAGGGCTGGCAGGAGATGCCGAAGCACGTGGCGGCATCCCTGGCGGCATCCGCGGCATCTCCGGCACGGTCGCCTGCGTCCTGGTTGGCCCTCACGGTGCCGAGGACGTGCGGGCCTTCGCACAGGGCTTCGAACGATTCCACCTTCAGCGCGTCCAGGTCCAGCCTGAGCTTCGCCATCGGTACCTCCCCGTTGCAGGATGAAAATGCTCCGGCGCACGATCCAGCCGGCGCGGGCCACCGGACCTCAGCAGTCCTTACACGTGTCGCAGGAGTCACAGTGCGAGGGCTGGCAGGAGCGGCCGAAGCACGTGGCGGCGGTCCTGGCGTTGTCCGCGGCATCTTTGGCGCGATCGTCTGCGTCCTGGTTGGCCCTGACGGTGCCGGGCGGGTGAGGACCTGCGGACACGATCTCGAACGACTCCACCTCCAGCGCCTCCAGGTTCAGCCTGAGCTTCGCCATCGGATGCCTCCCGTTGCAGGATGAAAATGCTCCGGCGCATGATCCAGCCGGCACGAGCCACCGGACCTCAGCAGTCCTCACACGTGTCGCAGGAGTCACAGTGCGAGGGCTGGCAGGAGCGGCCGAAGCACGTGGCGGCGGACCTGGCGTTGTCCGCGGCATCTTTGGCGCGGTCGTCTGCGTCCTGGTTGGCCCTGACGGTGCCAGGCGGGTGAGGACCTGCGGACACGATCTCGAACGACTCCACCTCCAGCGCCTCCAGGTTCAGCTTGAGCTTCGCCATCGGTACCTCTTCGTTGCAGGATGAAACGCTCTCATTACCCAGCCTGCGAGGGGCCCGGACGGCATTCACCCGTACGGTCGGAACCGGCCTCGACCGCCGGCATCATAGCCGCCCGCCACTCGCGCGGGGGCGGGCTCGCAACGGGCGGACCGCGACCCCGGCGGGCAGGCTCCGCCGCCCATAATGCACTGTTCCTGAAAGATTTGAAGCGAATTCCTTGACGAAACGCGGAAGTTCTGGAACGTGAGACGTGCCGGTCTCAGCGGGACACCGACGCCGCGATCCGACCGGTCCCGCGGACGACCTCGCCACGCTGGTGTCGGCGCGCCGACACCAGCCGCCGTCTCCGCTCGACAGCCTGGCGCCGTGCTGGACGCATCGACGGATCCGCCGCGTAGATAGTCCTGCCTCTGGAAAACGACGAAGCCCCGGCCGATGCGCGGCTGCGGGCTTCGTTGTTCGTTCAGCAGTTGGGTCCGAAACACGTGTAGCAGGTGGCACAGGCCGTTTTCCCGCACGAGGGGGTGTACGTGGCGGCATCCCTGGCGTCGTCCGCGGCATCTCCGGCACGGTCGCCTGCGTCCTGGTTGGCCTTTACGGTGCCGGGAACGTGCAGGCCTTCGCACAGGGCCTCGAACGACTCCACCTCCAGCGCGTCCAGATCCAGCCTGAGCTTCGCCATCGGTACCTCCCCGTTGCAGGATGAAAATGTTCCGACGTATGATCCAGCCGGCGAGCGGGGCCCGGGCGGCATTCACCCGCACGGTCAACCACCCGCGGCCTGGTGCGGACCGCCGGCGTCGTAGCCGCCCGCCACTCGCGCGGGGGCGGGCTCGCAACGGGCGGACCGCGACCCCGGCGGACGCGCTCCGCCGCGATAACGCACGATTCCTGAAAGGGTTGAAGCAAATTCTTGACGGGACGCGAGGGTTCCGGAGCGTGAGGCGCGCCGGTCTCACCGGGACACCGACGCCGCGATCCGCCCCGGTCCCGCGGACACCTCGCCACGCGACACAGGCGCGCCGGCGCTAGCCGTCTCCGCTCGACCGCCTGGGTGCCGTGCTGGACCGCATCGACCGATCCGCTGCCTGAATCGTCCTATCTCTGGACAAAGAAGCCCCGGCCGATGCGCGGCCGGGGCTTCGTCGTTCCCGCGTGTGCACGCTTCAGGTCGCCGGCTGCGATTCGCTCACAAGAAGCGGGGTGATGCGGACTCGGCCGCCGCGGACTGCTTCGATGCGCAGTTCGTGGCCTTCCAGTAGGCCCATCCCGAGCAACGACTCGGTCTCAGCGACGTCGACGAGCACCTGGCGGGAGGCATTCCCCCACACCACCTCGGCCTCGCAAATATCGTAGTACGTCAGGCTTCCGTCGCCCAGGACCGCTCGTCCCGCGGCTACCAAGCGGAGCCCCATGGCCGCGACTGTTGCAGCGGGAAGAGTGACGTCGGAATCGAAGCCGGTATCGACTACAAAAGCAAGCCGTTCCGCAAGACCTGCCGGCCCGCTCACGGTGAGATCAACGACGGCTTCGCGTTTTGCGTTGACGGCGCCCTCGATCACGCGGCCGGGTTCGCTCGGGGTCCGAAACGGTGCGTGTAGAGCTTGTCGACACGCCGGAGCCAGATCTGCGCATCCGGCTTCCGCGCGAACAGCCGATGGATGGCCGTCAATTCGTGATGGTCGATCTCGTACGCGCCGCTCTCGACGTCGATTGCAACGAAGCAGCCGGCGTCCTCGGTGGAAATGTACGGGGCCACCTCGCGCTCGAACAGCGCGTCGCCCAGGCGGGCAAGCTCTTCGGCAGTATAGCGGAGTTTCACCATGTCCAGAATGTAAGCAAAGAGCCGTGCAGGCACAAGCCGCGGCGCTCGTCCAGATTGGGGTATCCTTGGCCGGGTTGACGAGCGAAGCCCCGGCCGATGCGCGGCCGGGGCTTCGTTGTTCTTATCTATCAGGCGGCACCGCGGCGGAGCTCCAACCAACGCTTGAGAGAACGCTGGCTCTCGCCCGAAGGCTTCCCCGCCAGAAGGTTCGCGACGCTGATGTCCTCATCCAGGTCGGGCCAATGAATTCCTTCACCCCGACCGATGAGCCGCCAGCGGTTACGCTCATCGGGACTCCCGTGCGCGAGGCGCGGATACCACACCAGCGGCACCGATAGAACGCGCCCGTCGACCAATTCGACGGTGAGAGCTTCGTCCGTTACCGTCACGCCGGTAGCTTCGGGGACACGAAGCTCACTCGTTGAAGTAGTCATTCCAGGCTCTAAGCAACTGGTCCCGATGAGCTTCCACCAGGGCGGAGATTCGATTCAGCTCGATTCCGCTGAAGCCGCCGCTGTCCTGCATCCGCACGGGATCGAGCCAGAACTTCGCCCGGTTCTTCTCGCGCTCAACGTGTACGTGCGGCGGCTCCTCACGATCACCTGCGTAAAAGAAAAACCTGTAGGGGCCGCTACGCAATACGGTCGGCATCGCCCTCCTGACGGTCTCAACGCAGAGGCGGCGGCAGAGGGTCGGAGCCGCTCGCGCCCGGCTCCGGCTCCGCGCGGATCAGGGTACGGGCCCGGGCCGCGATGTACTCCATCTGCTCCTCCCGCTCGTGGGCCCAGCGGGGGAGGCGGAGCGCGTTGACCGCGAGGACGAAAGCGCCCATCGCGGCTACGAGCGCCGCCATCTCGAGGTCGTCGGTCTGCGCGCCGGTGAGGAGGAGGACGACGAACATGACCAGCGCCGCCAGCAGCCCGCCGACTCCCAGCCGGGCGAGCGCGACGCCGTCGCCCTTCAGCGTCCCCAGGCGGAGGCGGTGGCCGGCCTCCGTCGGCTCCACGTACGCGCGGAGGTTGCCGTTGGTCCAGGCGCGCAGGCCGCCGCTCGACTTGTCCCTTCCGTGCGCGCCGAACGTCTCCCGCAGCTCGGCGACGAGCAGCTCCCATTCGCGGTCCGTGGGCGCGCGCGGCAGGTCGACGGTCCGGCCGACGGAGATCGGCATTCCCAGG
The DNA here is from genome assembly GCA_036389795.1 of Longimicrobium sp. Lineage (NCBI taxonomy): Bacteria > Pseudomonadati > Gemmatimonadota > Longimicrobiia > Longimicrobiales > Longimicrobiaceae > Longimicrobium > Longimicrobium sp. The sequence goes on along the minus strand of DASVWD010000079.1, from coordinate 20,971 downwards.
AACTTCCGGCGGGGAGCGGCTCCCCCGCGCACGTCGAGGGCCGCCGCCGCGTCGGCGATCCGCTCCGGCGCGATCCCCACCTCCGCGCCGATCGCCTGCAGTTCGCCCAGGGAGAGCCCGCCCTCGGGGGAGAGGGCGCGCCCGCCGGAGCCGCGGGGGCTCGCGGCGGCCTCGAAGATCGCGGCGACCTCTTCTTCTCCGTACCGGCGTTCGTCCGTCATCGCTCACCCTCGGGTAAGTGGATCGGCTGCTCAATTATCGAAGCTCGGGGCCGGGGCTGTCAAACCCCAGTGCCGTCAAATGACAAATGCTTTGTACAAGCATCAAAGTGAATTGATGCTTGGTCCCGGCCAAAGTTGTAAGGCGCGCTGGAATAATTCTTCACCTCGATGGACGATGGCGGCTTCGTCCCATACGAGATAGGCATGGAGCTGTTGGTTGATTGGCAGAAGCGAGGATGCCAACAATGCCGGCTTTTTCACCTCCCAAGAAGAGTTGGATACTGAGGAGTTAAGAGGCTGAGTAAGAATTGTGAGATTTCCCAGCGTCTGAAGAAACGAGTTCCGACGCCTTGACGCTACGGCACGTGGATCATCCACAGGTGCCGTCCACAACTCAGGACCGCTCATCCCCTTCATGCCATCCATCAGAGGCCAATGCTCAAGCCACGCTTGGGGCATGATATGCTCTACAGTCAAGTGCCCTTCGACAATGCTCTCGTTTTTGGGCGAGAGATAGGTAGAATTGAGACGCTTGAGGATGTGAACGATCTTGGGATTTTGCATTACATTGTAAGCGTGGTTTGTCATCCAAGCGGTGTGGAATGTGGCATCTGTTGGCCACTCGGCAGATTCGCCGGTTAGACCACTCAGATGTATTTGGATGCGTTCATATGATGTACCCTCGGTTCGTAGCGCCCGGGTAAGTGACAGGAAAACTCGGTTATAGTTTTTCGTTGTGAGACCACAAACAGCTCTTCGAAGAAGATACGACTCAAGTGTTCTTCCAATTCCCTTCAGTTCCTCTTCACCCAGTCCCAGATCTAGGAGATAAAGCAAAAGCGGGTATACGGTACGAATATCGAATGAATCCAAGAAAGAGACGAGAGGGGATAGAGTATCGTCTTTCCCTGGTTGAACGATACGCCGGAAATCATCACCTTGCCTTGAAAGCGTCTCAAGCTCATCACGAACACTTGCGAACGGTCGGTACTTGTTAATCCAGTGCTTGTACTCAACAAAGAGGTGTTTCACTGGAATATCGACCGTTTGGCGGCTAGCCAAAAAGTGCTGCAAGAACAGGTCGCTTCGTGGACGACTCAAGCGCCCTTGCTTTATTTCGGTCCGCCAGAATGGGTCATCGAACCGCTGCCAATACTGCTTGTACAGCGCTTCCTGCGATTCACCGGTTCGGGCAGCTCGCAGGAAAATAAAGTTGCGCAGAAGATCCGCAGGCAGAAGTGGTTCCCCGCGAGCATTCAGGGTTTCAAATATCACTTGTGCATCATCATCATAATCCAAATCGATTACTACGACCTGCAAGGCACTTCTAAGCGCCTGAAAGCACTCCTCGAGACGGGATGAAAGCTCAACTTCTCCTGCAATAGGAGGTTCGGTCGTGCTACCAAGGAAAAATTGCTTCAGCTGATCGTGGAAAAATAAGTATGCTTCGATCATTCGCGGCCGTGGCTCAGGACGACGTGCGTACTTTCTCCAATAAAGCGGATGCTTCTTCTCTAATGCGGAACGCGACTCTGAAACGATTACGTCAGCGAACTGAGATCGATCAAGTTGAGTAGGCCAGACTTTGAACCTGTCTACCTCTGGTTCAGCCATCATGCCTCTGTTCAGGAGGAATGATTCACACTCGTCGGCCAAATCCTCACAATTTTCCTCACGAGCAAAGTCTCGGAAGGCGGCGAGGAATATTTGCAGTGTTGTTAGTCGTTGCTGCCCGTCGATTACCTGGCGCTTTTCCACATGCGTTGTGGGCGTCTGCCGTTGATCGAGAACGAGCGCGCCTAGGAAATGGACCGGTGCATCTTTTCTACCCTCCAGAAACTCCTCAAATTTTCGAGAAATATCCTCCCAGAGAGGCTCCCACTGTTGTTCCTTGCTCCATACATATTGACGCTGAAAAAGGGGAACTTCAAGCCGCATCTTCTTCTCAAAAATTGCTAACAAAGGCGCAGCGTTGGCTTTCATGATTTTCCTTAGGTAAGCGGGAGGGGGCCCAGGATTGATCCAACTTTTAGGTCCGAAGATACGGGATTGTGCAGCGAAGTTCCAGCCATCGCTCGAGAGAACGATGGCTGTCGCCCGAAGGTTTCCCCGCCAGCAGGTTAGCAACGCTGATGTCCTCATCCAGGTCCGGCCCAGTGAATCTCTTCGCCGCGACTGATGACACGCCAGCGATTGCGCTCCTCGGTGCTCGCATGCGCGAGGTGGGCTTCCAGACCAGCGGCACCGATAAAACGCGCCCATCAACCAGTTCGACGATGAGAGCTTAGCCTGCGACCGTCACGCTGGTAGCGTCAGGGACGGGAGGACACATGCTCCTGGCTGTCAACGCAGCGGCGGAGGCAGAGGGTCGGAGCCGAACGCGTAACGCAGCAGCTCGCGCTTGAGCTCGGCCTCCGACCACTCCGGGTGCTGGGCCCGGAGCCGCGTCAGCGCCAGCTCGCGCGCGAACAGGCTCATCTCGAAGGCCAGGTCCAGGCGCTCCACCCCCGTAAGCCTCCGGAGGACGCTCGCCTGGACCGCCGCCGCCGCCGGGCTGGTGTCACTCATGAAAACCCCGATTCGTGGAATACCGAGGCTGCACCATCAGAACTCACCGTCCTTCATCCGCTGCATCGCGTAGCAGGGCGTTCGTCCACTCGCCGGCCTCGGCCTCCCGGGCTTCGTCTTCGGCCATCTGAAGGTAAGTAGGCGCGGAAGCTTGCTCCAGCACTGTACGCGGCGGGAGCGGGCGGGTGTCGAGCGTCCAGCGGAAGGAGCCCTCGCGCTCGATGCGCGCCTGCCTCGTCATCCCGCGGTAGCCGCAGGGGGGCCTGCGCAGCGCGCGGGCCAGCGCGATCCCCAGCCAGCCGAGCGGGAGGTAGTAGAACAGGATGTCCCAGTCGCGGAGGAAGGCGTGCAGCGCGTTCCGGGCCGGCGGGCGGTGCCGGTCGCGGTCGTGGCGGATGTAGGCGTACGGCCACCCCAGCGGCGTGCGGCTCCAGAAGCGGCCTTTGAGCTTCCGCATCGCCTTCCACCACCCCCGCAGATCCCACGGCTTCTTCCCGTGCTCGGCCACGGCCGCGTCCAGCCGCTCCTGCGCGATCCGGCGCACCCGCTCGGCCACGCGCAGCACCGCCTCACGCTGGGGATGTTCGAGATCGGTCTCCCCCTCCTCCTCCAGCAGCTTCCGCACGTCGACCATGTCGCCCACCACGAACACCATGCGGCAGGGAAAGGCCAGGTAGAAGACCACGGGGAAGAGCGCCGCCAGGAACACCGTGGGCACGGGGAAGAACGGCAGCCCCGCCACCTTGCGGAAGAAGGTGTTCAGCCAGTTGAAGGTGACGCTGGTGGGGTTCACCCACTCGGCGTTGACGACGGAGACCAGGCACACGGGCGCCCGGTGCTTCGCCGCGAGGGCGACGAAGCTGGAGTGGAAGTGCTGCAGCTGGTAGCGCTTCAGGAACCCCTTCCCGATCCCCGGCACCCCTTCGGGATAGTAGATCACCCGGTCGCCGCGCTCCAGCAGGCGGTCGAAGTTGGCGAAGGTCATGTCCACCCCGCCGCCGCGCCGCCACCAGTTGTCGAGCCCGTAGGGGCGCATCCACCACACCGCCGCGAGCTGCGGCGTGTACACCGAGCGGAACTTCCCCGCGCGGGTGCCGCCCGCGTGCCGCCAGAGCAGGAGGTCCAGCACCACCGCGTCGTGCGGGAACGCGTTGCCGCTGTGGTTGGGGGCCACGATCAGGGGCCCGCGCTCCGGGATCTTCCCGGCGCCGATCAGCCGGGCGCGGAAGTAGTGGTCCACCACCTCGCCCACGAGCCCCGCGCCCATCTGCCGGATGTACTCCCAGTCGATCGGGTCGTGCGGAACGGGGTCGGGCGGAAGCTCGGGGACGGCGTGGACGGCGGGGATCTCGTCCTGCTCGGTGTCGAAGCGCTCCCAGAGCTGCTCCAGGTCCTCGGGGCCGAGCGTGATGTCGATGCGGAACGGCGGCTCGGCCGGGGCGGGCTTCGGCGGCGTCATCTGCCGAAGAGCGAGAGGAGGACGGCCACCAGGAACAGCCCGCCCCACAGCAGCGGCGACGCCCCCTGGATGACGGCCAGCACCCCGCCCACGATGCAGGCCGCGGCCAGGATGCTCCCGCGCACCCCGGCCAGCGGGTTCTGCGGAGAGCGGTTGTTGAGCGTCTCGTCGGCGAACCTGAACCCCGCCGACAGCAGCTGCGGCAGCCGCACCGCCATGTCCACCAGCTCGGGGGAGCCGCGCAGCACCTGCCGCAGCAGGAGGCGAGGGTCGAACTGCTGCTGGAAGATCTTCGAGACGTGCTTGCGCGAGACGGCGGCCACGTCCAGCTGCGGGTCGAGCATGCGGCCGACCCCCTCGAACGTCACCAGCGCCTTCACCATCAGCGTCATCTCCACGGGGAAGAAGACGCGGTAGCGCCCGCCGAGCCCCACGGACTCGAGGATCAGCTGCGCGATGGAGATGTCGCCGCGCGCCGCGTGGTTCACGAAGCGGCGCCCCAGGTCGGCCACGGCGCGGCGGAAGCCCTGCGGGTCGCCGCCCTTCCCCACCGTGGCCATGTCGGCCAGGTAGCGGGTGGCGCCCTCCACGTCGCCGGTGACCAGCGCGTGGAAGTAGTACAGCATCTGCCGGCGCGTGCGCTCCTCGAAGCGGCCGACCATCCCCAGGTCGATGAAGGCCACGCGCACCCGCTTGCCCGGCAGGATCATCAGGTTGCCGGCGTGCAGGTCGGCGTGGAAGAAGCCGTCGCGGTAGAGCATGCGGATGATGGACGCCGCCCCCAGGTCGATCACCCGCTGCCGCTCCTCCTCCGTCAGCTCCTCCGTGGGCGGCGAGCCGGGCTTGAAGCCGCGCATGAACTCCATCGTCAGCACGTCGGCCGCGCTCGAGGCGCGGTGGATGCGCGGGAAGGCGACGTCGGGCATGTCGCCGAAGTTGGCGGCGAAGGTCTCGGCGTTGTCGGCCTCGAAGGTGTAGTCCACCTCCTTGCGCGTGTAGGCGCTGAACTCGCGGATGATCTGGCGCGGCTGGTAGCGGGGGAGCACCCACTGGAGGAAGCCGCCCACCATCCCCAGCAGCGTCAGGTCCGACTCGATCATCTCCCGCACGCCCGGCTTGATCACCTTCACCACCACCTGCTCGCCGTCCAGCGTCTCGGCCAGGTGCGCCTGCGCGATGGAGGCCGACCCCAGCGGCTGCTCTTCGACGTGGCGGAAGCTGAGCGCGAGCGGGCGCCCCAGGCTGCGCTCGATGATCTCGCGCACCTGGGCGAAGGGGATGGCGGGGAGGCGGTCGAAGAGGTTCTGCAGCTCGGTGGTGATGCTCCGCGGGAGGAGGTCCTCGCGGATGGCCATGATCTGGCCGAGCTTGATGTACGTGGGCCCCAGGATCTCGAGCCGGCGCCGGAGCTGCTGCGGGAAGGGGAGGCGGCGGATGTCGCGGTCCAGGAACGGCCAGACGACCGACGCCGTGAGCCGCGGGAACCACGACTTGAGCCCGTGCCGCCGCTCGCGCGGGAGCGCGCGCACGTAGGCCGCCGCGCCGCCCGCGAGCAGCCCCAGGACGTGGCGGTAGACGATGAAGAAGCGCCGCACCACCCCCCGGTACGGCCGCAGCGGGTCGAACACGAACGGCACCGCTCGCGGCGCGGGCGGGGGCGGCGCGGCGGAGGGCGGAGGCCCGGGCGCGCGGGAAGGTCCCTCCCCGGCTTCGTCGGTGGACGTCTCGCGGACGGGGACGGCGGCGCGCGGCTCCAGGAGGGTCGCTTCCGGGTCGACGATCGGCCGCCCGCCTCCCGGCGCGTCGGCCGTCGCCGCCTCGCCGTCGTCGGACGCGGCAAGGCGGGGCCCTTCGTCGCGCGACGGCGAGTCCGCCGGGGCCTCGTCCGCCGCGTCGTCCCCGAGCTCCAGGCGCAGCTCGTCGTCGCGCCGGGCGGGACCGTCGTCGGGCGGCTCCTCGTGCGCGGGAGCGGGGCGGATGGGGACCTCCTTGCGCCGCACTTGCCTCTACAGGTGGTGAAGAGAGGACGACCTCATCACTGAGGATGCGTCCGCGCGCTTCGCGCCTGACCCGGCGATGTGTTCCGTAGGGGCGAGCATGCGAGTCCGAGCATAGTCAGCATCTGCGCAAGTGGCTGCCTGCCGCACACGGGCCGACATCCGCCGGTCGAGGCATGCCTCGCCCCTACGAAATCACTTCGCACTTCGCACCTCGCACTTCGCACTACTTGTACAGCGCGTGGATCTCGTCCGCGTGCCGCTCGTGCACCACGCGGCGCTTGATCTTGAGCGTGGGCGTCAGCTCGCCGGTCTCGATGCTCCACGGGCGCCTGACCAGCGCGAACTTCTTCACCTGCTCCCAGGGCGGCAGGTCTTCGTTCACGGCGTCGATCTCGCGCTGGATCAGCTCCTTCACGCCCGGGTGGCTCGCCACGTCCTCGGGCGCGGGAGTCCCCGTCTCGCCGAACCAGCTGGTGATGGCCGCCACGTCGATCACCACCAGCGCGGTGCAGAACTGGCGGCTGTTGCCGATCACCACCGCCTGCTCGATGAAGCGCGACGCCGCCAGCCGCCGCTCGATCGGCTGCGGGGCGATGTACTTCCCCGTGGAGAGCTTCATCAGCTCCTTCTTGCGGTCGGTGATGAAGAGCTGCCCGTCGGCGTCCAGGTGGCCGATGTCGCCGGTGCGGAACCAGCCGTCCTCCGTCATCACCTCGGCCGTGGCCTCGGGGAGCCTGAAGTAGCCCTGCATCACGTTGGGCCCGCGCACCAGGATCTCCCCGTCTTCGGCGATCTTCACCTCCACCCCCGAGATCGGGCTGCCGACCGAGCCCGCGCGCAGCTTCCCCTTCGTGTAGACGGCGATCACCGGCGACGTCTCGCTGAGCCCGTACCCCTGCCCGCAGAAGACGCCGATGGCGTTGATGAAGTTCATCACCTCCTTCGACAGCGCCGCGCCGCCGCTGGTGATGGCCTGCAGGTTCCCGCCGAAGAGCGCGCGCACCTTCCGGTAGACCAGCGCGTCGGCCAGCGCGTACTGCACGCGGTCGGCCAGCCCGAGCGGCTTCTCCACGTCGTAGCGGTCGGCGAGCGCCATCCCCCACTGGAAGATCTTCTTCTGCGCGCCCGAGAGCTGGCCGGCCTTGTTGTGGATCCCCGCGTGCACCTTCTCCAAGAGCCGCGGCACCGAGGAGAAGTGCACCGGGCGGACGGTCTGCATGTCTTCCAGGATCTGCTCGAAGTGCTCCACGAACCAGACGGGGTAGCCGATGTAGAGGTACAGATACGCCAGCATCCGCTCGAAGACGTGCGAGAGCGGGAGGTAGGAGAGGATCTTCTGCCCGCGCTCGCCCTCGATGTCCCACGGCATCCGCTCGAGTGACGAGAGGACGTTGGACGCCAGGTTCCAGTGCGAGAGCATCACCCCCTTGGGCGTCCCCGTGGTCCCCGACGTGTAGATGAGCGTGGCCAGGTCGCCGGGCGTGACCCCGGCGCGCGAGGCCTGGAAGAAGCCCGGCTCCTCCGCCTTTCGCCGCTCGCCGCGCGCCAGCACCTCCTGCCACGGGAGCATCCCCACCGAGAACGCGCCGCGGATGCCGACCACCGCCCGGAGCGACGGCGAGCTGGCGAGGACCCCCGCCACGGCGTTGTGGAGCTTCTCGGACGAGACGATGTAGACCGCCGCCCCGGAGTTCTCGACGATGTACTGGATCTGGTCGGCCGGCTGGGTGGTGTAGATCGGGACGACGACGGCGCCGAGCGACAGGACGGCCTGGTCGGCGATCAGCCACTCGGCGCTGTTCTCGGCGTGCAGCGCCACGCGGTCGCCGCGGCCGACGCCCAGGTCGCGCAGCCCGTACGCGAAGAGCTCCACCTGCCGCTTGAACTCCGCGCGCGGCGTCTCGATCCACCGCCCCTCCCGCTTCGTGGCGATTGTGGTGCCGGTGGTGTTCTTCGGCAGGCCCTGCTCGACCAGGGCGAGGATGGTGGTGGGATTCATGGGCGAGTGCGAAGTGCGAGGTGCGAAGTGCGAAGTCCTTAGTGCTTAGTCCTTAGTGCTTTAGTGCGTCCATCCTGAAGCCGCTCCGAAGCGCTGAAGGACTAAGGATTAAAACACTAAGCACTCAGGACTCAGGACTATCTGTTCCGTCCGTACTGCTCGTGGCTCGAGACCCAGTCCGACGACGAGATCGCCGAGGCGAGGGAGAGCTCGCCCGCCAGGACCACGCCGGCCACGATCTCGGCCAGCCGGTTCACCTTCCCCTTCCCCCAGCACCCCAGCACCTCCAGGTACTCGCGCTGCGTGGGGAGCCCCGTACCGCCGCCGTAGGTGGCCACGATCAGCGAGGGGATGGTGATGGAGAGGTACAGGTCGCGCTCCGGGGTCAGCTCGCAGTACATCACGCCGGCGCTCGACTCGGCCACGTTCGCCACGTCCTGCCCGGTGGCGATGAACATGGCGGTGATGGCGTTGGCCGAGTGCAGGCCGTTGTTGTTGGCGCCGGAGAGGATGGCGCCGATGTTGGCGACGCCGTAGTGGTACGCCAGGCTCTCGGGCTCCACGCGCATCCGCTGCACCAGCACGTCGCGCTTGACCACCGCCTCGGCCGTCACCCGCTTGCCGCGCGTGCGCATGATGTTGATCTGCGACGCCTTCTTGTCGGTGGCGAAGTTCGATTCCAGGTAGAAGTGCTTCACGCCCGGGTACTGGTCCAGGATCCACGAGCAGGCGGCGAAGGTGGCGCGGCCCACCATGTTCTGCCCCGCCGCGTCGCCCGTGTGGTAGTTGAAGCGCAGGTAGACGAACTTGTTGGCCAGGTAGTGGTCGATGTACTTCAGCTTCGCCACGCTGGAAGTGGCCTCGGCCTCGGCCGCGATCTTGGCGTGGTTCGTCTGCACCCACTCCACGAAGTCCCTCCCCTGCCGCGCGTCGTCGAACACGAACACCGGCGCGCGCTGCATGGCGTCGCCGACGACGGTGACCTTCACCCCGCCGCACGCGTTCAGCACCTGGATGCCGCGGTTGTAGCTCGCGACGAGCGTTCCTTCGGTCGTCGCCAGGGGGATCAGGAACTCGCCCTGCGCGTGCTCGCCGTGGATGGTGAGCGGCCCCGCGAAGCCCACCGGGATCTGCGCCACGCCGGTGAAGTGCTCGCAGTTGCCCTTGAGCAGGTGGGCGTCGAACGAGTACTGCGTGCCGTGGTGCAGCTTCGCCCCCGTGAACTCCTCCACGAAAGCCTGGCGGCGGCGGATGGCCCCGTCGGCGTAGTCGTCGCTCTCGTCGCGCGGGATCTTCCTGCGGTCGGGCGCGGCCTCGGCGATGGCGTCCTGCACCTGCAGCCTGAGCCTGCCGAACGGCTTCGCCTCGAAGGCCAGCTCGATGTCGTGCTTGCCCAGCGGAAGCGCGGGGCGCTTCGCCACGATCTGCAGCGTGCGGCGGAGCGGAAAGGCGAGCGGCTGCCCCGGGGTGATCTGGTGCGACTGCAGCACGGTGTCGTCGAGGCGCACCTCCACGTCGTGCAGCGGGACCTCCTGGCCGTTGATGCGGATCCCCCGTAAGCCCGTGACCGTGGCGTCGCTCAGGCGGTTCTTGATGGAGAACTGCACCCCTTCTTCGGAGTTCTTCAGGGAGCCGAACGTGTAGAGCTGCTTGAGCAACAGGCTCGGGACGAACATCGGCGGGCCTCCGGGGCGGATTGGGGCAGAGGTGGAGCGAAGGGGCGGAAAGGCGGCCGTGCCCGGGGAGGCACGGCCGCTTCGCTTTCCGCGGCTGCATCGCGATCGGGTCCCCGGGCGCGCGCCGGGGACCCGCCGCGATCAGGCCGGGGCCTGCGCGAACCTCGCGCGCAGCCAGCCGTTCCGTACGCGGGCGTCCCCCAGAGTATAGTAGGCGAGGAAGCGGGGCAACAGGTAGTTGCGGCGCTGGTTGGCGAGCTGGATCACGAGCTGGTCGCCCGCGTGGCGGGCCGAGACCTCGCCCTCGTGCGCGAAGGGGAGCCTGAGCTCCAGCACGTACTCCTCGCCCTCGGCGCTCACGCGGTAGGTCTGGCCGCTGTACATCAGCGCGGTCGGATCGCCGTCGCCGTACAGCGTCCGGCCGATCTCGCGCAGCAGGTCGAGGCCGAACACCTCCCGCCCGCCGTGGGGCACGCGCAGGATCGGCAGCGGCGCGAAGGAGCGCTCGATCTCGTCCAGGTACTTCGTCTGCGCCTTCACGTACGGCGCCAGCACGCGGCCGGTCCCCTCCTCGGGGAGCACGCGGTTCACGATGACCGCGTCGACGCCGTAGCCGTAGAGCTGGAGGTAGGTGTAGGCGCGCCTGGCCTCCTCGATCACCATCTTCTCGGGGTTGCAGACCAGGCGCACCGAACTGACGTCGCTGTTGCCCAGCACGTCCTGGATCGAGCGCAGCCTGTCGAAGAGCCGGTTCAGCTCCTCGTAGCCCCTGTCGAGCGGGATGCCGGTGGTCTTGCGCAGCGCGAAGCCGGCGGTCTTGATCGCCGCCTTCTGGAAGGGGAAGGCCTTCTGCATCCACCACTGCGTGGCCTGGGGGAGGGTGAGCAGGGTGAGCGTCTCGCCGGTGGGCGCGCTGTCGACCACGATCACGTCGTAGTCGCCCGAGCGGTGGAACTGCTCCAGCCACAGCAGCACCGAGCCCTCGTTCATCCCCGGCAGCGCCGCCATCTCCTCGGCGGCGACGGCGTCGACCCCCTGCCAGCGGAACACGGTGAGCATCAGCTCGCGCATGTTCCCCCAGTACTTCTTCATCGAGTAGTAGAGATCGACCTCCTGGGCCCACAGGTTGGGGACAACCGGCTCGGGCTCGGGCCCCAGCCTGCGGTCGAGCGCGTCGGCCAGGGAGTGCGCCGGGTCGGCCGAGAGCACCAGCGTGCGGTACCCCATCTCCGCCGCGCGCAGGGCGGTCGCGGCCGCGCAGGTGGTCTTCCCCACTCCGCCCTTGCCGGTGAACAGCAGGATCCGTGTGGCCATCTCGATCTTCCTTTCGGGCGCCGGCGAACGCCGGTCCGCGCTTCGTGCCCATCCAGGGGAAGAACCCCCGCGGCAGCGTGGCCGCGCGGCCCTGAGTGCTCCGTAAAATAACGCACTGCGTTATGGAGGGCAAATGAACGACACGCCGCGTCATCACCCGCAACCGGGCGAAAAATCCCCAGGCCGCGCGTTTCGCGCAGCCTGGGGATCACGGGCCGTGTGGACTCGAACCCACAGCCAACGGATCAGTTACAGTAGGACCGGTCCACGTACCGCTTCCGCCCGCTCGCCGAATACGTGTAGCAACCACCCCGCGGACCTGTGTAGTAGCCTCGCGACTCAGCGCTGCTCCGGCGCGAACTGGTGCTGGACGAACCGGAGCCGCCGGACACCGACCGCCGACGCTGCGAAGGAGGAGTTGAGCGCACCAGCTCACTCGCACGGTAGACGTATCCCTCCTGCGCGCCGCTCACATCGTAAGCCGGAGCCCATCCGTTGGAGTCCTTGGGCCCGAGCCGCACCTGCTCGCCGTAGCCAAGAGTCCGAACGAGAGCGGCGTTCCGGTTCGGAGCGGTACGCACGTTCAATTCGCCGTGGATGTAGAACGTTTCCGCCGTGGGGGGAGCGGTTTGCGGAAGATCAGCCGCCGGGTAGACCGGACTTCCGGCTTCCGTTCGTGACCCGGCATCCGAGACGGATTCGATCGCGGAGCAGAGGGCCATGAACAGCCCCAGCAGGATGAGTCCCACGATGAGGCATCCTACGCCCAGGTACGATTTGGGTGGGGTGAGGTCGAGGAAGCGGCCGAGAGTGAGATTCTGAACACCGCGCAACCTGCCGTCCGCATAATTGAACGCAGCCAGGTCCTTGGACTTCAGCTCGAAGTCGTTCCATCCATACGACTGGAACTGGAACAACTCGTCCCGCCCCGCCAGGTCGAGTGCGCGTACGGTGAAGTCACGAGTGCTGGCCTTCTTGTTCCCTCGCGAGTTCTTCGAGCGGATCCGCACCACGCGCGTGGCGAACGGCTGGCCGCAGCCTGAGCACGTCAGAGCCGCTGACCCGTCTCCGCCGACCACGTACACCGCCTGCGTCCGGCATCTTGGACAGACCAGCTGCACCCTCTCCGTCGCGAGAACAGGCCGCGCCGACACGTAATCCGCCTGCGTCACGGGATCGGCGCACGACGGACAGAAGCGCGCACCCTCGGGGATGCCCGCACCGCATTTATCACAGACGAGAGTCATTATTCCTTGTTATGACGACGCATGATAGTAGGAAAAGGAGATGATCAGCAGGCCAGGGTTGAGACGCATTCATCGAGGGAACGACAACAGAGTCCAGCAGCCAAGTGCTTGGTGTGGCTTACGAGAATGCGCCGGGTGGGACTCGAACCCACGGCCAACGGATTAAAAGTCCGCTGCTCTACCGACTGAGCTACCGGCGCGCAAGCCGTTGAAGATAATCGGATTCACGGACCTCCTCAAGCAGATCGGAAGCGCGCGCTGATCCTGATTCCGGTCAAGCAACAGGCAATCAAGAAAATCGTTCCTGGCGGGCATCCGTGCCGCTGCCGCGCCCGACCTACCTGGCAGGGTGAGAAGATTCTTCGGCCCTGCGACGATCCGTCCGGAGGCTGGTTCGGTGTGCCCGGGCCTCAGAATGACAGCACTGATCGCGATCGGTCAGTGCGCGGACGGACGCAGCTCGCCCGCGGCCACGCGCAGCGGCAGGTGGTTTTCGGGCGGCGGCAGCGGGCAGGTGGCGAACGCCGTGAAAGCGCACGGCGGGTTGTACGCCCGGTTGAAGTCCAGCAGCACGCGCCCCAGCGAGTCGGGCGGCTCCACGTAGACGTAGCGCCCGGCGCCGTACGTCTCCGAGCGGTTCGTCGCGTCCTTGAACATGACGAACAGCGTCGGGTCGTCGCCCTCCAGCACGGGGCGCAGGGTGTGGCGGCGGCCGCCGACCTCGAACTCGATCACGCCCGGCGTCGGCTGCTTCTCCACCATCCCCAGGATGTTGACGATCTCCACCGAGTCCATCGCGGCGGCGCGGCGGAAGCGACCGCGGATGCGCCACGCCGTGTCGAGCGGGAAGTAGCGCAGGCCCGCGAACGTCGCGCGCGCGGGGTGCTCGCTGTCCTTCACCCGCAGCGCCAGCCAGCCGCCGCGCCGGATCACGCGCAGGGTGAGCGATCCGTGCGCGAGGACGGTGGGCGCGCCGTCCGCATCGGAGCGCAGGGCGAGCTCGCGCACCGGCCTGCCGTCGCTGGCGACCTCCGCGCCGGGGGCGGCCACGAAGCGCGCCGAGCCCCCCTCGACGAACAGCGTGCCCAGCTCGCCCGGCGCGCGGTCGGCGGGGAGCCGCACCTCGGCCGCCGGGTCGCTCCCCACGCGGTTCGCCCCCGGGCGGAGCCAGAAGAGGCCCACGAGCGTGTTCCAGCCGTCGGGCCCGTTCACGTTCTCGATGCGGCCTGCCTTGAAGCTGTCGATCGCCGCACGGTAGGCGGCCTCGTCGACCGGCAGGGGCGGCGGCTCCGCGGGTCGGCAGCCGGCGGCGGCGAGGAGGCAGAGGGCGAGATGAGCGGCGCGGCGGGCGCGCGGGCCGGTCGTGATGGACGCGGTGTGCGGCATGGTCGGGACGAGTCGAGGTGAAGCGCAGTGGATCGACGAAAAACGCCCGCGAGGCCGGGGCCGCGGGCGGAGTCGCACGAACACAGGGAGCGCGCTTACCTACATCGCCGGGGCACCCGCCGCCGCGGAAAGGGCGCGGGACAACACGACACGCGCGGGGCGCGGAGTGGGCGGTGGGAGAGACGCGAGTCCATGCCTACGACGGTAGCAGGTCCGGCGCGCGGCGTCAACGTGGCACTGGCGCTCCGTCCCCGCGCGCGCGAGCTTTCGGTCGGCCGAGCTCGTCCCCCTTCAGCTCCCCCACGATCATGCAGAACCTCTTTCGCCCGCCGCTTCCCGCCGCCGTCGCGGCCGCGCTGCTGCTGGCCGCCGAGCCCGCGCGCGCCTGCTCGCTGTCCGACTTCCCCATCGTGCGCCATCCGCGCGGGGCGCACTTGATCGCCACCGCCACGGCCGAGACGCTCGAGGCCGGGGCGGGCGCGGTGACGTACCGGTGGGAGCAGCGGCCCGGAGTGCCAAACCCTCTCCCCAGGCCCATAATCCGCGGGCAGGTCGTGGAGGTGGAGCGCCTCGGCGGGCTCGCCGCGGCCCGCTTGGGCGGGCGAGTCTCGCGCGCGGTGCTCGTCCCCTGGGGCTACGGAGCGGACTGCCGGACCGAGCCCTGGGTCGGAAACCCCCACTGGGCGGAGCCCGGCACGCGCGGCCTCTTCACCGCCATGCTGCGCGACCCGGCGCACTGGGTGGACGGCCTCCCCACCTTCGACGTCTTCAATCCCTATTCGGGGCCGTACCCGCAGCGCGCCGAGGCCAAACGCTACTCGGAGGACGGCGCCGATCCGCTGCTGCTCGGCATCGACGAGTACTTCGCGCTGCTGGACCTCCTCCCCACCGAGGAGGAACTCGAGGCTTCCGCCGCGAGGGCGTTCGAGCCGCTCCTCGCCTGGGCCCGGCGTCACCCGGAGCTGGCCCGCCGCTACCCGGCGAATGCGCTGCTGAGGTTCGTGCGCCACGAGGTCGGGTACGACCGCATCCGGAACATCGACCCCGAGCCCGCGGGCGCCCGCCGCTTCGGCGCCTCGCCCGGCGGGACGCCGCCTCGACGGCTCCGCGCGGCGGCGCTGCGGGGCGACGGGACCGGGACGCGGGCTCGCAGACGCCCTCGGGGACGCGGGCGAACCGCGCCAAGTGCGTGAGGCCCGCCGACTTGCCCGGAGCGGTGGCGGCGGATATAGTGGAAACCGATGGCGAGGAGGACGATCCGGGCCGCCCCTGCGCCCGGCCTCCCAGCCGTCCGCCGCGGTCCTTCCCGCGCGCCGCGCACTTCCCCATGACGACAGACGAGCGCTCCCCCCTCCCGGCCCGTCGGGCGCAGCTCACGTTGTCCAGGCGTCGCGACCGTCCCTCCGCCGCACCGACGAACCCACCCGGAGCCAGCCGCATGCGACCCAAGCAGGCCACGCCCCGCCTGAACCGCGACCTGAGCTGGCTCGCCTTCAACCACCGGGTGCTGCAGGAGGCCAAGGACCCCGCCGTCCCCGTCTTCGACCGGCTGAGCTTCCTGGCGATCTTCTCGTCGAACCTGGACGAGTTCTTCCGCGTGCGCGTGGCCGCGCTGCGCGAGCACGTGCGCCGCCACCCCGAGGAGCGCGGCCCCGCCGCCCTGCTGCGCCGCATCCGCCGGGCCTCGGTGCGCTACCAGACCGAGTTCGGCCGAACGCTGCGCGAAGAGGTGCTCCCCGAGCTGCGCCGCCACGGCATCCGCCTGGTGGACGAGACCGGCGCGGGCCCTGCCCAGCGCGAGTGGCTCGCCGGCTGGTTCCGCTCCGAGGTGGCGCCTAAGCTCTCGCCCGCCGTGCTGGACGAGGCCGGCGAGGCGCCCTTCCTGCGCGACCGCGCCGTCTACCTGGTGGCCGAGCTCTTCCCCGCGTCCGCCGACGGGAAGGGCGGGGCGGCCGGATACGGGATGGTGGAGGTCCCGGGCGGGGGCGAGCGCTTCGTCACCCTCCCGCCCGCGGAAGACGGGTCGCAGTGCGTGATGTTCCTGGACGACGCCGTCCGCCTGCACCTGGGCGACCTCTTCCCCGGCCGCCGCCCGGGGCGCGCCTGGGCCGTCAAGCTCTCGCGCGACGCCGAGCTGTACGTGCACGAGGGCCCGGCGCGCTCCATCGCCGACGCCGTGCGGCACAGCCTGGGGCGGCGCGAGACCGGGCTCCCCTGCCGCCTGCTGTACGATCCCGCCGCCCCGCCCGCCGCGCTCGCCTTCCTGCAGCGGCGCTTCGGGCTCTCGGAAGACGAGCTGGTGGTGGGCGGCAGATACCACAACCTGCACGACCTGCACGCCTTCCCCCGCTTCGGGCGCGACGACCTGGCGGCCGAGCCGCTCCCGCCGCTGCCGCACCCCGCGCTGGAAGGCGCGCCGTCGATCCTGGCCGCCGTGGCCGAGCGCGACCGCGTCCTCCACTTCCCCTACCAGTCGTACGAGCCGGTCCTGCGCTTCCTGGCCGAGGCCGCCGCCGACCCGGCGGTGGAGGAGATGTGGATCACCCTCTACCGCGCCGCGCCGAACTCCGCCGTGGTGCAGTCGCTGGTGGAGGCCGCCGGGCGCGGCAAGCGGGTCACGGCCGTCGTCGAGGTGCAGGCGCGCTTCGACGAGGCCGCCAACCTGGAGTGGGCCGCCCGCCTGGAGGCCGCCGGCGTGCGGGTGATCCACGGGCTCCCCGGGCTCAAGGTGCACGCCAAGCTCGTCCTGGTCGTCCGCCGCGAGGGAGAGGGGCTCCGGCGCTACGCGCTGCTCTCCACCGGCAACTTCAACGAGCGCACGGCGAAGATCTACGCCGACCACGCGCTGATGACCGCGCACTCCGAGATCGCGCGCGAGGCGCACCTGGTCTTCCGCCACCTGGCCGGCGAGGCGCCGCTCCCCGCGCTCGACCACCTGCTGGTGGCGCCCACGATGCTCCGTCCCGGGCTGCACCGCCTGATCGAGCGCGAGATCGAGCACGCCCGCGCCGGCCGCCCGGCGCGCATCACCGTCAAGGTCAACTCCCTGGAAGACCCGGAGATGATCGACGCCCTCTGCCGCGCGAGCGCCGCGGGGGTGGAGGTGGGCCTGGTGATCCGCGGCATCTGCTGCCTGGCGCCGGGGGTGCCGGGGGTGAGCGAGAACATCCGCGCGCGCAGCCTGGTGGACCGCTTCCTGGAGCACGCGCGCGTCTTCGTCTTCCACGACGGCGGGCGCGACCACTGCTACCTGGCCTCGGCCGACTGGATGACGCGCAACCTGAGCCGCCGCGTGGAGGTGGCGTTCCCGCTGTACGACCCCGAGGTGCGCCGCGAGGTCTTCGCGCTGCTCGACCTGCAGCTCGCCGACAACCGCAAGGCGCGCATCCTCGACCCGGGGCTGCGCAACGAGTACGTCCCCCGCGGCGAGCCCGCCGTGCGCGCCCAGCTCGAGACCTACCGCCTGCTGCAGGCGCTCCCCGCCCCCGCCCCGGCGGCGGCGGCCGTATCGGACACGATCCAGGCGCGGACCCCGCGCGCGGCGACCACCCCCCAGCCCAGGAACCAGCCCATGTCCGACGAGACGCCCACCCTCACCGCCGCGCTGGCCGGCCCGGCCGAGGAGGAGAGGAAGAAGGGGAAGAAAGACAGGGAGAAGGAGAGGGAGCGCGAGAAGGAGCTGCAGAAGGACAAGGCCAAGCAGGCCGAGCGGGGCGTGGAGACGATGTTCCGCACCTCGTACCGGATGCACACCGACCTGGCCTCGCTCGCCGACAGCAAGGCCAACATCATGATCAGCATCAACGGGCTGATGATCTCGATCTTCCTGGCGGCCAGCTCCGGGAAGGTCGCGGTCGACCGGATGCTGCTGATCCCGCTGTCGGTGGTGCTGCTGAGCGGCGTGGTGTCGCTGTCGTTCGCGGTGCTGGCGGCGCGGCCGCGCGTGAGCACCAACGTGCCCGCGGCCACGGGCGAGCGCCCCAAGCCCAACCTGCTCTTCTTCGGCAGCTTCGTGTCGCTCAACCCCCAGGAGTACGAGGAGGGCGTCGAGGAGCTGATGCAGGACCCGGGGCGCCTGTACCGCAGCATGGCGCGCGACATCTACGGGCTGGGGACGGTGCTGGACCGCAAGTTCCGCTACCTGCGCGCCGCGTACAACGTGTTCCTGGTGGGGCTGGTGACGGGGGTGCTGCTCTTCCTGGTGATGTACATCTTCTTCGTCGATCCCCCGGCCGCGGCCACCACGGGCTCCGTCCTCCCGCCGGCGAGCTGACCCGCGGAGTGCGTCTCCAAAACGAATGCCTTTTGTCGTAGAATCAGAATCCACTGCTTGTGCCGCCTCCCCGGCGGGAATATCATCCCCGGTATACGGAATACACGGCGACGCGGACCGGCATCGGCAGCGACCGACCGGCCCGCGCGGCTCGCCTGCAGGCGGTTTCTTCGCATTCTGG
Organism: Longimicrobium sp.; assembly: GCA_036389795.1. Lineage (NCBI taxonomy): Bacteria > Pseudomonadati > Gemmatimonadota > Longimicrobiia > Longimicrobiales > Longimicrobiaceae > Longimicrobium > Longimicrobium sp. The sequence goes on along the minus strand of DASVWD010000079.1, from coordinate 2,647 downwards.
TTCACCGTCCCCGGAGGCACGCATGTTCACCCGTCGTCCCACACTGGCGGTCCTGGCCGCGGCGCTGGCGCTCCCGGCGCCGCTGGCCGCGCAGCAGCCGCAGCAGCCGCAGGTCCTGGCGCCCACCGACAACCTGGTGGTGGAAGGCATCCCCCCCATCCCCGCATCGCTGGTGGCCGAGGTGCGCCGCTACACCGAGTCGCGCAGCGCCGGGCTCGCCGACTGGCACCCCACGCGGCGCGAGATCCTGATCGGCACCCGCTTCGGCAACACCAGCCAGGTCCACCACGTGAAGATGCCGCTGGGCGCGCGCACGCAGCTCACCTTCTTCGACGAGCCGGTGGGCGGCGCGAGCTACGAGCCCACCGAGGGGCGCTACTTCATCTTCACCCGCGACGTGGGCGGCAACGAGTTCGGCCAGATCTACCGCTACGACCTGGCCGACGGGCGCGCGACGCTGCTCACCGATGGCGGGCGCTCGCAGAACGGCGGCTGGGAGTGGAGCACCCGCGGCGACCGCATCGCCTACGGCTCCACCCGGCGCAACGGCGCCGACCGCGACCTCTACGTGATGAACCCCGCCGACCCGAAGAGCGACCGCCTGCTGATGCAGGTGTCGGGCGGCGGCTGGGGCGTGGCCGACTGGAGTCCCGACGACTCGAAGCTGGCGGTGGCGGAGTACCTCTCGGTCAACAAGGTCAACCTCTTCCTGGTGGACGCGGCCACGGGGCAGCGCACCCCGCTTAACGACCCGGCCGACAGCGTGGCCTACGGCGGCGCCGAGTTCAGCGCCGACGGGCGCGGGCTCTTCATCACCACCGACGAGGGCTCCGAGTTCGCGCGCCTGGCCTACCTGGACCTGGCCACGAAGCGCGTCACGCCGCTGGTGACCGACATCCCCTGGGACGTCGACGGGCTCGACCTGTCGCCCGACGGGAAGACGATCGCCTTCGTCACCAACGAGGCGGGGATCGGAAAGCTGTACCTGTACGACGTGGCCTCGCGCCGCCACCGCCCGGTGCAGGGGGTGCCCGCGGGATCGATCGGCGGGCTGCAGTGGCACAACAACTCGCGCGAGCTGGGCTTCTCGCTCGGCTCGGCGCGCTCCACCTCGGACGTGTACTCGCTGGACGCGCAGACGGGGCAGGTCACCCGCTGGACCGAGAGCGAGCTGGGCGGGCTGGTGGCGAGCGACCTGGTGGAGCCCTCCCTCATCCGCTGGAACAGCTTCGACGGGCGCGAGATCACCGGCTTCTACTACCGGCCGCCGGCGCGCTTCACGGGGAAGCGGCCCGTGATCATCAACATCCACGGCGGCCCCGAGGGGCAGTCGCGGCCCGGCTTCCAGGGGCGCAACAACTACTTCCTGAACGAGCTGGGGGTGGCCATCATCTACCCCAACGTCCGCGGCTCCACGGGCTACGGGAAGACGTTCGTGAAGCTCGACAACGGGATGCGGCGCTACGACAGCGTCAAGGACATCGGCTCGCTGCTGGACTGGATCGCGCGGCAGCCGGAGCTCGACGCGTCGAAGGTGATGGTGACCGGCGGCAGCTACGGCGGCTTCATGACGCTGGCGGTGGCCACCGAGTACAACGACCGCATCTGCTGCGCGCTGGACGTGGTGGGGATCTCCAACTTCAACACCTTCCTGAAGAACACCGAGAGCTACCGCCGCGACCTGCGCCGCGTGGAGTACGGCGACGAGCGCGACCCGGCCATGGCGCGCTTCTTCGAGACCACGGCGCCCCTGAACAATGCGCAGAAGATCAGCAAGCCGCTCTTCGTGGTGCAGGGCGGCAACGACCCGCGCGTGCCCCGCACCGAGGCCGAGCAGATGGTGGCGCGCGTGCGGCAGAACGGCAGCCCCGTGTGGTACCTGATGGCGCGCGACGAGGGCCACGGCTTCCGCAAGAAGAACAACGCCGACTACCAGTTCTACGCCACGGTGATGTTCGTGCGGCAGTTCCTGCTCGGCCAGCCCGCCCCCGCCCCGGCGCCGGCTCCGAACCCGTCGACCCGCTGACCGTCCCGCGAAGCGCGGCGGGAGGGAGGCCTCGCGCCCCTCTCCCACCGCGCTTCGGCGTTTCCACCCCGGGCACTCCCACGGCGCCTTGTGGTCCTCTCGCCGGGGCCTGCAGGCCTACTTGCAGGTGAATTGCGTCCGGTATAGTATGGATCATCCATCTTCCACATCACCGGAGCAATCCGCACATTCCAGGAGAGGCGCCATGAAGAAGCTGAAGCTCGACGTCGAGACGCTGGCCGTGGAGTCGTTCTCCACCGCCGCCGGCGCGCAGGAGGCCGGCACGGTGCAGGCGTACCTGGCGCCCACGCCCCCGTACGCCTCCTGCGGCTGCACCACGGGAGCGTCGTACCTGGCCGTCTACTGCCCGCCGCCCCCGCTGCAGTAGGCGGAAGCGGCCCGCCGTTTCGACCCGGCAACGGCCTCGATCGAGGGGCCGGCGATCCCCGCCGGCCCCTCGTCTGTTGCCTGGAACAGGCGTATCCTGTTATCCAATCCTCCTTCGCGACGCCGTTCCCCCTCACTTCTCCCGACGCGATGACCACCAGCGCCTCCCCCTCCCCGCCGCTCTCCCGCCCGCGCGCGGCGCGGCTCGCCGCGATGATCCCCTGCGTCGCGGCG
>DASVWD010000078.1 GCA_036389795.1 Longimicrobium sp. | reverse complement strand
CTCCGGGTCTGACTCAGGAACGGGCTCTCTCGCACCAATGAGCTTACCGACCTCTTTGCCGACGCCACCCGCCCAATTTATGCTCCCACACCCGTTTCATCCTCCCTGGTCGCGCGCAGCGCGGTGGTAGACTCAGGATGACAGCGTTGGAGTGCCCGCGCGGTATTCCACACTCACGCACTTCCCCTCAACCGCTTCGGCGCGGTCCGCCGCCACGCCTCGACGACGATGCCGCGCACGACGTCGGGGTCGGCGGTCTCCAGTTGAGCCGTGACCCAGCCGTAGCGCCCGGTGTAGTGGGCCACGGCGAAGGTTTCCGGGTCCGACGCGATCAGCATCGCCTGCTCCTGCGGCGAGGTCTTCACCCCCGCCTCCCGCCCGTCCTCCGAGAGCGTGGCGAAGATCTTGTCCCGCACCCGGAAGGTGGGGTGCCCCCACGTCTCCCGCTCCTCCGCCCCCGGGAGCGACAGCGCCACCCGCCGCACCTCCTCCGCAGTGATCATCGTACTCCCGTACTCTCGTACTTTCCGCACTTCGCACCCCGCACTTCGCACTTCGCACTTCAATCCGCCGCCTGCTCGTCCCCGCCCGGGAAGAGATGCCCCAGCTTCTCGCGCTTGGCGCGCAGGTAGTGGTCGTTGTGCGGGTTGGGGCGGATCCCCAGCGGCACCTGCTCCTCGATGGAGAGCCCGTAGCCGTCGATGCCGACGATCTTCTTGGGGTTGTTGGTCAGGATGCGGATCGACGACAGCCCCAGGTCCAGCAGGATCTGCGCGCCGATCCCGTAGTCGCGCAGGTCGGGGCGGAAGCCCAGCTTCTCGTTGGCCTCCACGGTGTCGAGCCCCTGGTCCTGCAGGTTGTAGGCGCGCAGCTTGTTCACCAGCCCGATCCCCCGCCCCTCCTGGCGCAGGTAGACGATGGCGCCCCTGCCCTCGGCCTCGATGGCGCGCATGGCCGCCGCGAGCTGCTCGCCGCAGTCGCAGCGCAGCGAGTGGAACACGTCGCCGGTCAGGCACTCCGAGTGCATCCGCACCAGCACGCCCTTTTCGCCCTCCACCTCGCCCTTCACCAGCGCCACGTGCTCGTGCTGGTCCACGTCGTTGTGGTAGGCGATCATCCGCCACTCGCCGTGCGGCGTGGGGATGCGCGCCTCGGCCTGACGGTGCACCAGCCGCTCGCGCTTGAGCCGGTACGCCACGATCTGCGCCACGGTGATGAACTTCAGCTGGTGCCGCCGGGCGAACTCCTCCAGCTCGGGGCGGCGCGCCATGGTGCCGTCGTCGTTGAGGATCTCGCAGATCACCCCGCCCGGCGGCAGCCCCGCGAAGCGCGACAGGTCCACCGACGCCTCGGTCTGCCCCACGCGCCGCAGCACCCCGCCCGGCCGCGCGCGCAGGGGGAAGACGTGCCCGGGCCGGCGCAGGTCCGACGGCGCGCTCGCCGGGTCCATGCACACGCGGATGGTCGTCGCCCGGTCCGCGGCGCTGATCCCGGTGGTCACCCCGAAGCGCGGCGCGGCGTCCACCGAGATGGTGAAGGCCGTCCCCAGCGCCTCGGTGTTCACGTCCGTCATCGGGCGCAGGTCCAGCTCGTCGGCGCGCTCGGGCGGCAGCGCCAGGCAGATGAGCCCGCGCCCGTGCGTCGCCATGAAGTTGATGATCTCGGGGGTGACGAGCGCCGCCGCGCAGACCAGGTCGCCCTCGTTCTCGCGGTCCTCGTCGTCCGCCACGATCACCATCTTCCCCTGGCGGATGTCCTCGATCGCTGCTTCGACGCTGTCGAACGGCATTTATTCAACTCCGGTGCGGTCGCCGGCATGATTCCAAGTGCCCAGGTTCTAGTGCCCAGTGCCCAGTAAACCTCACCGACCGTCGTTCCTGGGCACTTGGCTCTGGGCCCTGGGCACTGCCGTTCAATACCCCCACCCCCGCAACACGTGCTCGCCGCCGGCCGCCGGGGCGCCCAGCAGGTGCCGCACGTACTTGCCGATGGTGTCGCCCTCCAGGTTCACCGCGTCGCCCGGGCGCAGGTCCCCCACGTTGGTGTGCTCCAGCGTGTAGGGGATGATCGACACCTGGCACACGCCCGGCGCGGGCAGCTCGTTCACCGTCAGACTGATGCCGTTCAGCGTGATCGACCCGTGCAGCACCGTCACCGCGGCCACGTCCTCGGGCATGCGGAAGTCGATCAGCGTCAGCTCCTCGCGCGGGGCGACCGAGACCACCTCGCCCAGGCCGTCCACGTGCCCCTGCACGATGTGCCCGCCCAGCCGCTGCCCCAGCGCCAGCGCCCGCTCCAGGTTCACCCGCCGCCCCGCGCGAAAGGCCCCGAACGTGGTCCGCCCCAGCGTGGTCCCCACCGCCTGCACGGTGAAGGCGCCGTCCAGCAGCGACGTCACCGTGAGGCACGCCCCGTCGACGGCCACGCTGTCGCCCAGCCCCAGCCCGTCCAGCACCGTGCGGCAGGCGATGGTGAAGACGACGCCGCCCCCCTCCTCGCGGACGGACTCGACGGTCCCGACTTCCTCGACGATCCCGGTGAACAACGTCCGATGCTTTCCACTCGATCGACTGCGCCTCGCCGGGGCTCTCCCCGGCTCATCCCCGCCGCTCGCGCAAGACGCGGCCTTGCAGTCCGCGAAGGCGGACTTCGTGTGGTTGTTGCCGCGAATTCATTCGCCCGGCATCCCCGGCCTCGCCAGCGTCACCAGCGTGTCCGCGCCGAACGCCTCCGTCGACACCCGTCGCCAGCGCGCCGCGTCGCCGATCGGCGGGCTCTCCAGCGCGGCGAAGGGGTCGAGTCCCCCGGGGCCCAGGAAGAGCGGCGCGTAGAACAGGTACAGCCGGTCCACTAGCCCCGCGCGCAGCAGCGCGCCCGCCAGTCCGGCGCCGCCCTCGCAGAACATGGACCGGATCCCCGCTTCCCGCAACACTCCGAGCGCGCCGCGGAGCCCACCGGACGCCTCCAGCACCCGCACGCCGGCGCGCTCCAGCGCCTCGCGCCGTCCCGCCGGCGCGCCCGTGCGGGTGACGGCGTAGACCGGCACCTCGCCCGCCGTCCGCGCGAGCCGGCCGTCCGGCGGCAGCTCCAGGTCCAGGTCGAAGACGACGCGCGCGGGCGGCACCCGCGGCTCCACGGCGCCGCGCACGGTGAGGAGCGGGTCGTCCGCGAGCGCCGTCCCCGCGCCCACGGCGGCGGCGTCGTAGCCGGCGCGCAGGCGGTGCACCTCGGCGCGCGCCTCCTCGCCCGTGATCCAGGCCGACTTCCCGGCGCGGTCCGCGATCCGCGCGTCCAGCGACAGCGCCAGCTTGAGCGCGACGAACGGCCGCGCCGCGCCCTCGGCGGAATGGAGGTGGAAGAAGACGTGGTTCACGTCGCGCGCGGCCTCCTCCTCCACCCCGCCCAGCACCTCGATCCCGGCCTCGCGCAGCACCTCGCCGCCGCCCGCCGCCTTCGGGTTGGGGTCGTACGCCGCGAAGACGACGCGCCCGACGCCGGCGGCGACCAGCGCGTCGGTGCAGGGCGGCGTCTTCCCCCAGTGCGCGCAGGGCTCCAGCGACACGTACGCCGTGGCGCCGCGCGCCCGCTCGCCCGCGGCGCGCAGGGCCTCCACCTCCGCGTGGGGACGGCCGTACCCGGTGTGCCACCCCTCGCCGGCCACCTCCCCGTCGCGGACGATCACGGAGCCCACCAGCGGGTTCGGCGCCACGCGCCCCCACCCCCGCGGCGCGAGCGCGATCGCGCGCCGCATCCAGCGGACGTCCTCGGGCGTGGGCTCGCTCATGCGGGGCTCGCGTTCGGATCGGCAGGCGTCGGCGTGGCAGGAGAATACGCTTCCAGCGCGTTTCCGCAACAAAAAACGCGAGCGAGGCATCGCCTCGCCCGCGACGGCGGCTCGACCAGTCGGACGCGTTACGGCTTTCCCTTCCCGCCCGGGGCCGGCGGCGCGGCCGGGAAGGCGAAGGAATCGCGCACGCGGGCAAAGAGCGGCTGGTAGGCAGCGAACCTGGCTTCGGTGGCCGCGAACACCAGGGCGTAAACGACGCCGTCCTTGATCGTGAAGTGCACTTCCACCCGCGCGGGCTTGTCCAGCAGGTCCATGCTGCGGCCGCTCAGGTAGCCGCTCCGCTCGCCGGCGAAGGTCCGCACCTCGCGCACGACGTCCTGGAGCTCCGAGCCGTCCTCCTGGAAGCCCTTCAGCATCTCGTTCAGCATGGCGAACATGAGCGAGTCGGAGCCCAGGATCATGTTGCTCATGATGCGCCGCGCTTCGGCCTCTCCGACCGGGAGCCCCGACTCCTCCCCCGCCATCACGTCGCTGGCGGCCACGGCGACCATGGCATCACCGGTCGCAGCGCCCAGGAACTCCCCCTCCTGCTGGATGTTCCATCCTTTCGGCAACTGGACCCGGTAGGCGATGGGACTGCCCACGTGCGGCGTGAGCGGCGTCGAGACCGGCGCCGCCTGGGCGGGCAGCGCGGGCGCGAAGGCGAGCAGCGCGCAGGCGAGCGCGAAGATGGTGGATCGCATCATCAAAGGTCTTCGAGTGGAAGGGTCCGCTGGCGAGAGGAGTGCGAAAGGGACGCGCAGGCGAGCGCAAACGCGCTGCCTGCGCCGGGAAATCTCACCGCGGGACGGCTGGAGCGCAAGCGCCGGCGGCGCCAATACCTGGAGCCGCGAGCCGGTGGATGGGGAGAGGCGGGGACGCGGGGCGGAACCGGGCAGCGCTGCGGCAGCGCCTCCCGCCGCGCATCCATCGGACGCTCGCCTACCGCCTGCGCGGGATCGTCAGCGTCCGCCAGTCCGCGTCGGCCAGCTGCTTGGCCAGGTAGACGATCTGGCCGACGTGGTACGAGTAGTGGTACATCTGCCGCTCGATCGCCTCGATCACCGTGTGGGGCTCCTGCCGGATGGTGACCGTCCGCAGGAGGTCGTCTTCGCTGAGCGAGTCCAGCGCCCCGAAGAAGACGCGCCAGCCCCGCTCCCACACGGCCAGCAGCTCCTCCCGGGTCACCGAATCCACCTCGAACTCTCCGTCGCGGTCGCGGTCCGGCTTCTCCCCGTCGGTGGTGAGGAAGTCGGTCCAGCGGGAGACCATGTTCCCCGCCACGTGCTTGACGATCACGGCGATGGAGTTCGACTCCGCCCCGGGCGACCAGGAGAGCTGCTCGTCGCTCACCTGGGCCATCGCCCGGTCCGCGTAGCCCTTCGCCTCCGCGAACCGTGCCCGCACGACCCTCAGGTACTCGGTGCCCACGTCCGCCATGTGAAGACCTCCCCCGTTACGTGCTGTCGCGTCACACCGGCCTCAGCCGCCGACGAGCGCCTGGAGCTTCTTCGGCGCGACCATGCAGTAGGACTGGACCACCTGCGCCTCGACCTCCGCGTCGTCGACGTGGTCCAGCACGATCCCGATCCACCCCTTCACCCCCACGTACGGGGGCACGAAGTACTTCTCCGGCTCAGAGCCGACGAGGTGCTCCTGCACCCCCAGCGGCGCGTTGCACCAGAGGCAGTCGCGGCCCCCGCCATGGTGGTTGCCGGCGCCGGCGAACATGGCGAACATCTTCTTGCGCACGCGGAACGTCGGCTCGCCCCAGGCCTCCTGCTCCACCGCCTCGGGCAGCGCCAGGCAGATCCGCCGCACCCGGTCCAGGTGGTCCGTGCTCATCGGCAATCCTCCCCCATCCTGCAGCTCACTCCCGTCCTTCGTGGCCGCCGGTCCCGAGCGAAGAAGGGCCCCGGCGCGCCGGAGACCCTCCAGGACGACACGGCATCGTCGCGACGCTCCGGCCTACAGCGACAGCCTGAGGCCCAGGCTCCCGAAGAAGTTCCCCTCGCCGGGGTCGAAGTCGCTGGCCGAGGGGAAGCCCTGGATCGCGTCGCCGCCCGCCATCCACCCGCCCTCGATGGTGAACGTCGCCACCAGGACGGTGAACGAGGAGTTCAGGAACGCCGACCAGCGGCCGTTGTCCACCTCCACCTCGGGGCTGCGGCGCACCCGCGTGAGCGTGGGCGTCCCGGGGAGCCCCGGCTGCTCGTAGCGGAAGGCGTAGCGCACGTCGCTGTCGTACCTGTCGTAGCCGAGCCCGGCGGTGAGCCCGAATCCCAGCAGCCGCTTGCTCACCACCCCGCGGTAGCTCCAGTCGGTGAGGTCGAACTGGAACTCGCCCACGTCGCCCCGGTCGCCGGTGCAGATCCCGTCGCCGCCGCCGGGCGCCGGGCTCTCGCCGCCGGGGCACACCGCGCCGAAGCCCACCTTCCCCAGCCGCCGGTACATCACCGACACCGACACCCCCGGCGTGAGGAACGACTCGCGCAGGAGCCCCACGCGCACCCCCGCCCCGAAGGCGAAGTCCGGCGTCTCCTCGTCGAAGCCCTCCACCCCCAGCGCCCGGAACGGCAGCCAGGTGGCGCTCCCCAGCAGGTCGATGGCGCCCACGCCGCCGATGGTGGGCGCCACGCTGAAGCCCTGCGTGAGCCCCACGGCCACGTTGGCCCCCAGCGCCGGCGCCGGGATGCCCACCACGTCGTTGACCGCCTGCACGGCGCCGCTGGCGTTGTCGGCCACGATGTCGGGGAGCCGCGCGAACACCGCGTTCAGCCGCACTCCGGCGGTGACCCGCGGCACCCAGCCCAGGCGCACCCCGCGCGTGGAGGCGGTGCCCAGGACCGGGTTACCGCCGGCGATCAGGATGCCGAGCTGCGGCTGCGCCGACTCGGCCGCCTGCGCCACGGTCAGGCAGGTCTCCTGCGCCTGCGCCGGCAGCCCCGCGCACGACGCCGCGAGCTCGCTGTCCTGCGCCGCCGCCGGCCCCGCCGCGAGCGCGAGCGCCGCCATCCCCCACACGATTCGCTTCATCCCGTTATCCCTCAGCCCCGCGATCGACGTTCACCCCGGCGAGCCTCGTCCACTGCCGTTTAGAAACCCTGGATCGCACCGCTTCGACTGGGCTTCTGCGCCACCGCGGGGAGCCCCCCTCCCCGGCCCTCCCCCCGCTGCGCGGTGGGAGGGAGAACTACCAGCCTCTCGCGACGAATCCGCCTCCGCGCCACCTCCCGAGCCTCGCGCGCACCGTCCCCCGCGTCCACACCGATGCCCGTCAGCGAGGCTTCCTGCCGTTGATACTTCCAGAAAGGAGAGTGCAGGCCGAAGGTGAGGAGCTGTCTACTCCGATCACTTCTCACCAGGAGGAAGCGATGATGCTCCACGCAATCGACCTGCACAAGACCGTTCTTCAGATCGCCTCGACGCCGGCCGACGGCAATCGGGTGATCGCGGAGAAGCGCCTGCCCGCCACCGAGGCCGCGCTGGCGGCGTACCTGGCCCAGTGGCCCGCGTCGCGGCACCGGATCGTCGTCGAAGCGACCGGCGGCTGGTACTGGATCGCCGACTTCTGCCGGACGCGCAAGATCGAGCTGACGCTTGCGCATCCCTGGAAGCTCAAGGCGATCAGCGAGGCGAAGGTCAAGACCGACGGCATCGACACCCATACGCTGCTGACGATGCTCCGCCTGGACCTGATCCCCAAGGCTCACCAGGTCTCGCCCGAGCGGCGCGAGCCGCGCGATCTGCTGCGCCTGCGGCTGCGGCTGGTCCAGAAGCGGATCTCGTCGCTGAACAGCATCGCACGCCTGCTGGAGAAGTTCAACCGCAGCTCGGTCGAGGAGCTCCCCGAGCTGGTCCAGCTCCAGGCGCGCTTCCACCAGGAGCAGATCGCCACGCTGGAGCGGCAGATCCGCGCGATCGTGAAGACGCTGCATCGCCGGCTCGTCGCCGACGAGGACGTGCAGCGCCTGCTGCGCATCCCGGGCATCGGCAGGATCAACGCCTTCACCATCTACCTGGAGATCGACGACATCAAGCGCTTCCCGGGCGTGAAGAACTTCTTCTCCTACGCCCGCCTGGTGCCGGGGGCCGACAACTCGGCGCACTCGGTCCGCAGCAAGCGCTCGCGGGTGGGCAACCGCTACCTGAAGCTCGCCTTCAGCCACGCGGCCGTGCGCGCCATCCAGCTCTACCCGGAGATCCGCGACGCCTACCGCAAGCGGCTGCGCAAGAAGAACAAGGCGCTCGCGCAGGCCTGGGTGCGCAAGGAACTCGGGCGCATCGTCTACCACGTCCTCAAGGACCGCCGCGACTTCGCCGGCGAGTTCCGCGGACGCAAGCTGAGCCGGACGAAGACCTCGCAGTGGCCCCTCCGGGCAAGCCCCCCGCGGCAACTGGCTCCGGCAGGATCGGAACCGCGCCATTGATTGGGAAGCCCGGTGTGGTGCCCGGCTCGTATCTGGCCGGCTCCGCAGTGCTCGGAGCCACCGTCCGCTCGGACGGCAGTCGCCCCTATGGTGTGTGGCCGCCACTGCCACGGTAGATACCTTCGGGTACCGGCCGACTGCGTAACTCCGCTCTGAGAGCGGAGATCGAACCCTGGAGCAGGGCAAACATGCGAAGAACTTCGTTCTTCGCTATCAGGCGATTTTTATCAAAATCACAGAAAACCCATCGCCCTTGACAGGAACCTTTCTTATGGTGTTGCCGCGGCTTCAGCCGCCTTCGGACCCGAATGCCACCCGACGTCCCACCCTCAGTCCAGCACCACCTTCCCCTCCCCCCGCACCACCTCCCCCGCCACCCACGCCCGCTCCCCCGCCCCGTTCAGCTCGCGGACCGCGGCCTCCGCCTCCTCCGGCGGCACCACGGCCACCATCCCGACCCCCATGTTGAACGCGCGGAACATCTCCCGCTCGTCCACCCCGCCCTCGCGCTGGAGCACGCGGAAGACGTTCGGCACCTCCCAGGTCGAGCGGCGGAAGCGCGCGTCCAGCCCCCCGGGGAGGATGCGCGGCACGTTGTCGAGCAGCCCCCCGCCCGTGATGTGCGCGAGGCCATGCACCACGCCGCGCTCGATCAGCGGCAGCAGCGGCCTGAGGTAGGAGCGGTGGACGCGCAGCAGCACGTCGGCCACGCTGCCGTCCTCCCCCGGGAAGGGGTCGTCCACCCCGAGCCCCATGCGCTCGAAGACGATCCGCCGCGCCAGCGAGTAGCCGTTGGTGTGCAGCCCGTCCGAGGCCAGGGCCACCAGCGCGTCCCCCGCGCGGATCGCCGCGCCGTCCACCACCCGGTCCTCCTCCACCAGGCCCACGATCGTCCCCGCCAGGTCGTACTCGCCGGGCGCGTAGAAGTCCGGCATCTCCGCCGTCTCGCCGCCCAGCAGCGCGCACCCGTTGGCCCGGCACCCGCGCGCGATCCCGCCCACGATCGTCTCCACCACCCCCGGCTCCAGCCGGCCCACGCCCACGTAGTCGAGGAAGAAGAGCGGCCGCGCGCCCTGCACCAGCACGTCGTTCACGCAGTGGTTGACCAGGTCCTCGCCCACCGTGCCGTGGCGCCCGGCCAGGAACGCGACCTTGAGCTTCGTCCCCACCCCGTCCGTGCTGGCCACCAGGACCGGGCGGCGGGCGTCGCGCGGGACGCGGTACAGCCCGCCGAACGAGCCCAGCTCCGAGAGCGTGTCGGGCGTGGCCGTCCCGCGCACCAGTTCGGCCACGCCCTTCAGCGCCTCGGCCGCCGCGTCGATGTCGACGCCCGCCGCGCGGTACGACAGGCCCGCTTCAGACACCGGCGTCCACCGGCAGCTCGAACACCGTCATCTCGCGGAACGCCCTCACCCGCTCCTCCACCTCGTCGGCCGAGAGGTCGCGGAAGCGCTCCACCGAGAAGCGCTCCACCGCGAACGAGCCCAGCGCCGAGCCGTAGACCATCGCCCGCCGCAGGTCGCCCTCCTCGGTGCGGCCGCACTGCGCCAGGTGCCCCATGAAGCCGCCCGCGAAGGCGTCGCCCGCCCCCGTGGGGTCGAACACCTCCTCCAGCGGGTACCCGGGGACGAAGAACGTCGAGTGCGGGGTGAAGAGGATCGCCCCGTGCTCGCCCTTCTTGATGATCAGGTAGCGCGGGCCGCGGTCCAGGATCCAGCGCGCCGCCCGCGCCAGGTTGTGGTCGCCCGAGAGCTGCCGCGCCTCGGCGTCGTTCACCAGCAGCAGGTCCACCCGGCCGAGCAGCTCCAGCAGCCGGTCGCGCTTGATGTCGATCCACAGGTTCATGGTGTCGCAGGCCACCAGTTTGGCCTGGTGCACCTGGTCCAGCACGTTGATCTGCAGCTCGGGGTCGATGTTCCCCAGGAACACCCAGTCGGCGTCGCGGAACTGGTCGGGGATCTTGGGCGCGAAGTCGGCGAACACCCCCAGCCGGGTCTCCAGCGTCTCGCGCGAGTTCAGGTCGAAGGCGTACCTCCCCGTCCAGCGGAAGCTCTCGCCCGGGGCCTGCTCCAGCCCCGCCAGGTCCACCCCCCGCTCCGCCAGGAAGGAGAGCGCGTCCAGCGGGTAGTCGTCGCCCACCACCCCCACCAGCTGCACCGGGCAGAAGAGCGAAGCGGCGGCCGAGAAGAAGGTGGCCGAGCCCCCCAGCGCCTCCTCCGCCCGGCCGAAGGGCGTCTCGACCGTGTCGAGCGCGACGCTGCCAACCACGAGTAACGACATGGAGTTATGAGGTGAGAGTTCAGACGGTTTCGAGAGAGAGTTCGTCGACTTCGCGCTCCATCCGCTCCGGCGCGGCGATCCCCAGCACCGCCAGCCCGTTGCGCAGCACCACCTGCACCGCGCGCGCGAGCACCAGCCGCGCCCGCGTGAGCTCCGGCGGCACCCGGTCCCCGATCACGCGCAGCTCCGGCTCGCGGTTGCCGGCGTGGTACCACGAGTTCACCGCCCCCGCCACCGCTTCCAGGTACTCGCAGACCGCGTGCGGCGTGTGCCGCTCCGCGGCCGTCGCGACCTCCTCGGGGAAGCGCAGGAGCAGCTTCACCAGCTCCGCCTCGCTCTCGTGGCCGAGGAGCGACAGGTCGGCCGAAGACGGGTCGATCCGCCCCGCCTCGACGCCGGCCCTGCGGAAGATGGAGCTCATGCGGGCGTGGGCGTACTGGACCTTGTAGACGGGGTTCTTGTCCGACTGGTCCAGCGCCAGGTCGATGTCGAAGGTGAGCTGGCTGTCGGGGCGGCGCATCAGGAAGAAGAAGCGCGCCACGTCCACCCCCACCTCGTCGTACAGCTCGCGCAGCGAGATGAAGTCGCCCGCGCGCTTGCTCTGCTTCACCTCCTGGCCGCCGCGCATGGCCAGCACCATCTGGTGCAGCACGTACTCGGGATAGCCCTCCGGCAGCCCCAGCGCCCGCAAGCCCGCGCGCACCCGCGCCACCGTGCCGTGGTGGTCGGAGCCCTGCACGTTGATGGCCCGGTGGAAGCCGCGCTCCCACTTGTCCAGGTGGTAGGCCACGTCGGGGAGGAAGTAGGTGGGGAAGCCGCTGCTCTTCACCATCACCCGGTCCTTGTCGTCGCCGAACTCGGTGGTCCTGAGCCACACGGCGCCGTCGTGCTCGTAGACGTGCCCCGTCTCGCGCAGCCGCCGGATCGTCTCCTCCACCTTCCCCGACGTGTAGAGGGAGGACTCCAGGAAGAAGTGGTCGAAGCGCACGCGGAAGCCGTCCAGGTCGCGGTTCTGCTCCTCGCGCAGGCGCGCGACCGCGAAGCGGCGGACCTCGTCCATCGCCCCGGGAGAGTCGTCCCCCTTCAGGCGGTCGCCCACCTGGGCGGCCAGCTCGCGGGCGATCTCGGTGATGTAGGTGCCGCGGTACCCCGCCTCGGGGAACGGCGCGTCCACACCCAGCTGCTGCTGGTAGCGCGCCCAGACGCTCTCGGTGAGCCGGTTGATCTGCTCGCCCGCGTCGTTGTAGTAGAACTCGCGGTGCGCCTTCCACCCGGCCCACGCCAGCAGCTCGGCGATGGCGTCGCCGAGCGCGGCCTGGCGCCCGTGGCCGATGTGCAGCGGCCCGGTGGGGTTGGCGGAGACGAACTCCACGTTCACCGGCTGCCCCCGCCCCGCCTCCGAGCGCCCCCAGCCGTCGCCCGCGGCCAGGATGGCGGCGAGCCCCTGCTGCAGGTAGTCGGCGGCCAGGCGAAAGTTGATGAACCCCGGCCCGGCCACCTCCACCGCGCTCACCCCCGCGGCGGCCGCGTCGATGCGCCGGGCCAGCTCGTCGGCGATCTCGCGCGGTTTGCGGGAGAGCGGCCTGGCGAGCGTGAGGGCCACGTTGGTGGCCCAGTCGCCGTGCTCCGGGTTGCGCGGGCGCTCGAGCGCGACCGGGTGAGCATCCGGGGCGCCCATCTCGCGCAGGACGCGCTCCACCTCCGCCTTGAGCTTCTCGACGGACATCCGCCTACTCGTCCTTCGCCGCCGACGACGAGCCGCCGGACGCCGGCTTCGACTCCGCCTTGGTGGACGGCGCCTCGGACTTCGACCCGGACTTCCCCTCGGACGCGGACGAGCCGCCGCCCTTCTCGGCCTCGGCGGCCTTCTTGTAGCCCTCGCCGCGGTAGTCGGTGATGTAGAAGCCGCTCCCCTTGAAGAGCAGCCCCGCGCCGCCGGACAGCTTGCGCTGGGACTTGGCGCCGCAGCTCGGGCACTCGGCCACGGGCTCGTCGCTCATCTTCTGGAACTTCTCGAACTCCGTCCCGCACTCGGGACAGCGGTACTCGTACGTCGGCATGTCGGTGCTTGGTCTCGAATTGGTGGCAAACCCGCCTAAACTAAGCCTGCCCGCCCGGGGCGGCAACCGAGCGCCCGCGAGAATCCGGCCAGTGCCGGCCCGGCGGCGCCCGGAGCCGCTTCGACCGGCATCGGCGCGGCCGCGGGCAGCCCCCGCCCTGGCGCCTGGCGCGCCTGTCCCTCCCCCGAACTTCAGGGGAGGGACTTCGGCGCTGCGCGCGACGGGGGGCCGCGAGGGTCCTCGACCATCTCCTCTCTCGCGACGGGTTTTCGTACAAGGGGCGAGCATGCGAGTCCGAGCACTGGCGGCATCGGCGCAAGAGGCCGCCTGCCGCGCACGAGCCGGCATCCGCCGGTCGAGGCAGGCCTCGCCCCTACGAGCTGTACCCGGGGCCCACTCGTCACGAGCGAAGCGAGGAGGTCCCTCCCCCAGGTTGTTTTGGGGGAGGGACAGGCGCCTCAGGCGCCAGGGAGAGGCCCCCGCGGCGGCGCCGAAGCTCGCCACGAGCGGCGAGATCCTCCCCGCCCCCACGCGAAGGGCGGGGCCCGCCTCGGACCCCGCCCTTCCGTCGCCCTCGCCGGAAAGGCGATCCGGCTACCGCGTCATCCGCCGGACCTCCTCCAGCCCCTTCGGGTCCCAGCGGGGGCGCTGGGGGTCGTTGGCGATCTCGTTGGCCACGTAGAACACCATCCGCGCGATGCGGGCCGCCTTGTCGGTGTCGATCTTCTCCACCTCGTCGGACGGCTGGTGGTAGTCCGCGTGCACGCCGCTGAAGAAGAAGATCGCCGGCACCTCCTTGCGCGCGAAGTTGAAGTGGTCGCTGCGGAAGAAGAAGCGCTCCTGCGGCCAGAGGTCGTCCGAGAGCGTCAGGTGCAGCTCGCGGTGCGCCGCCGCCACCCGCTCGGCCAGCGGCCCCAGCGACGAGTAGGTCTTCCCGATCACCACCACGCTGTCGGGGTTGTTCCTCCCGATCATGTCCACGTTGATGTTCGCCACGATGCGGTCCAGCGGCAGCGTGGGGTGCTCGGAGAACCACTGCGACCCCAGCAGCCCCTTCTCCTCGCCGCTCACGTGCAGGAACACGATCGAGCGCTTCGGCCGCTGCCCCAGCCGGCTGAACGCCTCGGCCACCTCCAGGATCCCCGTGGTCCCCGAGGCGTCGTCGTCGGCGCCGTTGTAGATGGAGTCGCCGTTCACCGGCCGCCCCACGCCCACGTGGTCCATGTGGGCGGAGACCACGATGTACTCGTTCCTGAGCTGCGGGTCGCTCCCGGGGATCA
This sequence comes from Longimicrobium sp., assembly GCA_036389795.1. NCBI lineage: Bacteria > Pseudomonadati > Gemmatimonadota > Longimicrobiia > Longimicrobiales > Longimicrobiaceae > Longimicrobium > Longimicrobium sp. The sequence goes on along the minus strand of DASVWD010000078.1, from coordinate 34,388 downwards.
TCGCCACCACGTTGGGCGCGCGCGCGGCGTCCACCGTCTCGATCGGCAGCCCCGCCGTGGCGGTGACCCCGGCGAGCGGCACCGGGCGGAACGAGGCCGCCTCGGCGCCGGTCCAGAGCCGCTGGAAGTCGAGCCCGGCGGCGGTGAAGAGGCGGCGGGCCGCGTCCTGGATGAGGTAGAACTCGGGGTAGGCCAGCTCCTCGCCCAGCGAGCGCATGGGCTGCGGCGTGCCGTACTTCGCCACGCTGTCGGCCGTCCACGTCGGGTCCAGCACGTACACCGCGGCCACGGCGCCGGCGCGGCGGGCGGCGTTCCGCAGCTGCCCCCGCGCGATGCGGAAGTCGCGGTTCATCCGCCCGGGGAGCGCCATCACCGCCACGCGGCCCGCGAGCGTCCCCGCCCCCGTGGCCGACTCCTGCCCCCGGCCCACGAACACCAGGTCGCCGGTGAGCTCCGAGCGCGTGCCGCCCGACGCCCAGAAGTCGCGCCCCAGCGCCATCGACTGCGTGCCGCCGCGGCCGGCGAACTGGAGCCGCGCGCCCGAGGCCGAGAGCCGGCGCAGGGGGAGCGCGTACCACTGGTAGAAGGTCCCGTTCTCGCCCGCGGGCTGGAAGCCCATCAGCTTGTACTGGTTGACCAGGTACCCCGCCACGATCTCCAGCTCGGGGCTGGGCGTGTCGCGCCCGCGCATCCGGTCCGAGGCCACGTACTCGATGCGGGCGTACATGTCCGCGGGAGTGATGGTCTCGGCCGCCTCGCGCAGGCTGGCGGTGCCGTTGGGGGTGGGGGCGGGCGCCGGCGCCTGGGAAAACGCCGGGGCCGCGCCGGCGACGAGCGCCAGCGCGGCCAGGAGGAATGCGGACGGACTTCTGGTCATCGGCACGGCTCCGAAAGGGTTGGGGGCGGGCCTCGTCGGCCCGCCCGGCTCACCCCTCCGTGTTCGGCCGGACCCGCGGCGCCGAGCGGTCCGAAGGGGCGGATCTGGTGCCCTCGCCGCCGCTGCGGCTGGGGGGCGGGTCGCTGCGCTGGGGCGGCGCCTCGCGCACCCGCGGCTCGCTGCGGCTGGGCGGGGCCTCGCGGACGCGCGGCTCGCTGCGCGGGGGCGCCTCGCGGGCGCGGGGCTCGTCGCGCCGGGGCGGCGGGCTCTCGCGCGTGGCCGGCGGAGGCTCGCGCCGCGTGTCCGACGGCGGCCGGCGCGCGGGCTCCGACTCGGGCGGGCGCCGCTGCAGCGTGGGGCGCGGCCGGGTCCGCGACCCTTCCTGCTGCCGCCCCTCCTGCCCTTCCTGGTAGTCGTCGGAGCCGGTGCGCAGCGGCGGCACCGCGGACGACTCCACGAAGGGGCGCCGGTTGGGCGAGCGGCCCGAATAGGTGCGCGGCGCGTCGGTGCGCTCCTTGTACCCGTGCTCGGGCTGCGTCCGGCGGACGTCGTAGCCGTAGTGGCGCCGGTAGTAGCGGCTGCGGTCGCCCCGGTAGTAGCGCGTGTCATAATAGTACGGGCGCTCGCGCAGCAACACCAACACCTGGTTGCAGCCGCCGTAGTAGTGGCCGGTGTCGTTGTACCACGAGCCGTAGCCGCTGTAGCAGGCGTAGCGCGGGTACTCGTAGCGCCGGCCCACGTGGTAGCTGTACCAGTCGCTGGAGTGGTAGCCGTACTCCCAGTCGCGCACCAGGATGCGCTCGATGCGCTCCATGTGGTAGAAGGGGTCGCCGTAGACGTTCAGCCGCCGGTCGAAGCCCACGGTGCGGCGCTGGTAGTAGTCGCGGAAGCGCTCCACGTCCAGCGGCTCGTCGCTGGCCACGGCGAAGACGTAGCCGATGCCGTAGACGCCGCCCAGGCGCAGGTAGCGGCTGCCGCGGTTGCCCACCGACAGCGTGCGGCCGCCCTCGACGTAGCCGTCGTCGTAGTAGCTGCGCGGCCAGAGGAACTCCACGTCGCCGCGCGGGTCGATGTGGATCACGGCCAGGTAGGCGTCGGCGCTGGTGCGCACCAGCACCTCGCTGTGCTCGCCGGCGCGGAAGACGTCGTGCTGGTCGGCCAGCCACACCCGCACGCCGAGGCGCTGGTAGCGCCCGTCGCGGCGGTCGTAGTAGCCGTCCTGGGAGTACCCGTCCTGGGAAGAGCGGTCCTGGTAGCCGTCCTGGAGCGCGAGGGCGTCGCCGGGGAGCTCGTCCCCCGGCGCGTCCTGGGCGGCGGCGACGCCGGCGGACGCCCCGAGGGCGATCAGGGCGAGGCCGGTGAGAAAGGTTGTACGCATCTGGTTCTCCGGGTGGGGCAGGAAGCTCCCCGGGGCGGCAGCAATCCCCGTTCCCCGTTCGGGTGGATTCGCAAGGCGGTGAAGTATATCGACTTACGAGCAGCCGGGCGAGGGTGCGCCGGCTCCCGTGTCACCGTGCGTGGACGTGCCGGTCCGGCCCAGGGGACGGATACAGTATACGGTTTCGGGACGCCGAATTCCCAGGCGCGCGACGCAAACCGTCCCGGCGGCTGCGCCGCCGGGGGCCCTCTCCCCCGCGCGCCCTGGTCCGCTCGTGCCTCGCGGACGGAGGGCGCGCTCCCCTCTCCCAGACTGCGGGAGAGGGGAAACACCTCGGCGCTTCGCGCGACGAAATCAGCGTGGGAAGACAAGGAGGGTGCGCGATTGAAGCCTCGCGGGGTTTGCGAGGCTTTCCGTAGTTCCAGCGGGCGGCTTCAGCCGCTCGCGATGCCGGCACCCCTCGAGATTGCGCGACAGCGGACTGAGTCCGGTGCAGCCGGTGACGCCCCCCTCCCCCGCCTCCCCCGCTGCGCGGTGGGAGGAGCCACACCATCGCGGCGGCAACACCTGTCGCGGTTCGCGCGGACGTTGCATGAGGGATGCGCGCCCGGAGGGCCGGGACGCGGGCGCGCCGGGGGTTTGGCGCGACCGTGGCCCGGCGCGGTTGGGCACGGTGGTATCGTGCCCTACCGCGCGCGCAGCCCGGCCCGGAGCGCAGCGGAGGGACATGCCCAGGCGAGCAGTTCAGGTAGTCCGCCGTTTTCGAGGCATCCGGTCGGGCGATGCGGCCGGTCGGGTGCTCATGAGGCGGGCTTCGGGCGGTTGACGGGAGTCGCCGGGAGGCGGTAGCTTTCCCGTTTGTCCCGCGTACCCCCGGAGCCGTCTCCGAGGTCTCCCCGGCGAGGCGCCGCAAAGCCCCGCCGGGCGGGCGTCATTCCCTGGCGAGAGGCTGTGCCGCACCCGCTGCTGATCGACTCCTTCCAGACGGTCCCCGCCTTCCGGGAGCTGGCCGGGAGCCTGCCGCGCGCGGGAGAGTCGGTGCTGGCCGCCGGGCTGGCCGGGTCGGCGCCCGTGGTGCTGGTGGCCGCGCTGCACCGCGCCCGCCGCGAGCGCATCTGGGTGCTGGTGGAGACCGGCCCCGAGGCGGCCGAGCAGGCCACCGCCGACCTGGAGGCGCTGCTCGGCGAGGGCTCGGTCTTCCTCTACCCGCAGCGCGAGAGCCTCCCGTACGAGGAGGCCGAGCCCCACCTGGAGATCGGCGGGGCGCGGGTGGAGGCGCTGGAGGCGCTGCTCTCCGGGCGCGCCTCGCTCCTGGTGACCACCGCGCGGGCCATGCAGGAGCTCTCCCCCGCCGTGGAGGGGCTCGACGACCTGCGGCTGGAGCTGAAGGTCGGGCAGACGGTGCGGCTCCCCGAGCTGGCGGCCACGCTGGAGGGGATGGGGTTCGAGCGGGTGGCCACCGTCGAGGAGGTGGGGCAGTTCGCGCTGCGCGGCGGGATCGTGGACGTCTTCGGCTTCGGCACGCCCGAGCCCGCGCGCATCGAGCTGTTCGGCGACGAGATCGAGTCGATCCGCTTCTTCGACATCCTGTCGCAGCTCTCGGTGCGCGCGGTGGACGCCCTGGAGCTCCTCCCGGTGGACCTGCGCCCGGCGCGCGACGAGGGGATGGCGGCGCACCGCCCCGCGGCCCCGTCGCCCAACGGGGGCGAGCCGGAGCGGCGCTCGCTGCTGGACTACCTGCCGCCGGACACGGTGGTCGTGCACCTGGCGGGGGCCGGCACGCGCCCCGAGATGGAGCGCACCTGGGCCGAGGTGGAGCGCCTGCACGACGTCGAGGCGAAGCGGGGGACGCGCCCCGAATCTCCCGAGCGCCTCTTCCTCCCGCCGGCCGAGGCGGCGGCGCGCCTGGCCAGGCTCCCGCAGCTCTTCGTGGAGGAGGCGCCCGGCCAGGCGCTGCGCGCGGCCCTTCGCTTCCGCGCGCTGGCGCCCGAGGCGATCGACCGCGACATGGGCCGCCTGGGCGAGGTGCTGCGCGCGGGGGCGTCCCGCGGCGAGCAGACGCTCATCCTCTGCGACAACCAGGGGCAGCTGGAGCGCCTGCAGGAGCTGCTGGACGAGCTGAAGGTGGCGCGCACGGTGGAGCTGGGGATCGGCTCGCTCACCGGCGGCTTCGTGCTGGCCGACGCGCAGCCGCCGCTCCGGCTGCTGACCGACCACGAGATCTTCCGGCGCTCGCGGCGCATCCGCCGGCGGCGGCGCTTCCGCGGCGGGGCGGCGCTGGAGAGCGTGGCGGCGCTCAAGCCGGGCGACTACGTGGTGCACATGGACCACGGGATCGGCCAGTTCCGGCGGATGGAGCGGGTCCGCGTGGGCGAGGAGGAGTTCGAGACGCTGGTGATCGAGTACGCCGGGGGCGAGCTGCTCCGGGTGCCCGTGCACCGCGTGGACCTGATCGAGCGCTGGACCAGCGACGCGGACGAGGCGGCGGCGCCCAGGGTGCACCGCATCGGCGGCAAGGAGTGGTCGCGGGCCCGGGAGAAGACGAAGAAGTCGATCCAGGAGATGACGGCCGAGCTCCTGGAGCTGTACGCGGCCCGGAGCGCCGAGCAGGGCTACGCCTACAGCGCCGACAGCCGGTGGCAGCGCGAGATGGAGTCGGCGTTCCTCTTCGAGGACACCCCCGACCAGCGCCAGGCCACCGAGGACGTCAAGAAGGACATGGAGTCCCCGCGCCCCATGGACCGCCTGATCTGCGGCGACGTGGGGTACGGCAAGACCGAGGTGGCGATCCGCGCGGCGTTCAAGGCGGTGCAGGACGGCAAGCAGGTGGCGGTGCTGGTGCCCACGACGATCCTGGCCGAGCAGCACCTGCACACCTTCAGCGAGCGCCTGGCCGACTTCCCGGTGCGCATCGAGGCGCTCTCCCGCTTCCGCACGGGGAAGGAGCAGGAGGAGGTGCTGCGCCGGCTGGAGAGCGGCGAGGTGGACGTGGTGATCGGCACGCACCGGGTGCTCTCCCCCGACGTCACCTTCAAGGACCTGGGGCTCCTGGTGATCGACGAGGAGCAGCGCTTCGGGGTCAAGCACAAGGAGATCCTGAAGCAGCTGCGCCGCACGGTGGACGTGCTGACGCTCACGGCCACGCCGATCCCGCGCACGCTGCACTTCTCGCTGCTGGGCCTCAGGGACATGACCCTGATCCAGACGCCCCCGCGCGACCGGCAGCCGGTGATCACGCACGTGCTGCCGTGGACCGACGCGATCATCGAGGACGCCATCCGGCGCGAGCTGGACCGGGGCGGGCAGGTGTTCTTCGTCCACAACCGGGTGGAGACGATCACCGCGGTCGCGCAGAAGGTGCAGCGCCTGGTCCCCGACGCCTCGATCGGCGTGGCGCACGGGCAGATGCGCGAGAAGGAGCTGGAGGCGGTGATGACCCGCTTCCTGGACGGCGATCTGGACATCCTGGTGGCCACGGCCATCATCGAGTCGGGGCTCGACGTCCCCCGCGCCAACACGCTGATCGTCAACCGCGCCGACCAGTTCGGGCTGTCGCAGCTGTACCAGATCCGCGGCCGCGTGGGCCGAAGCCACCACCGGGCGTTCTGCTACCTGCTGATCCCCGACGAGGTGCAGGAGGACGCGGAGCGGCGCCTGAGGGTGCTGGAGCACTACACGGAGCTGGGGAGCGGCTACCGCATCGCGCTCAAGGACCTGGAGCTGCGCGGCGCGGGGAACATCCTGGGTGCCGAGCAGTCGGGCTTCGTGCACGCGGTGGGGCTCGACACCTACCTGCGCCTGCTGGAGGAGACGATCCGGCAGATGAAGGGCGACGGGAAGGCGGGCCCGAAGGGGCTGGCCGAGGTGTCGGTGGACGGCGCGGCGCTCATCCCCGACGACTACGTCCCCGACGAGCCGCAGAAGCTGCACTTCTACCGCCGCCTGGCCAGGGAGGAGACGGTGGAAGGGGTGGAGGCGCTCCGCCGCGAGCTGCGCGACCGCTACGGCCCGCTCCCCGAGGAGGTGGAGACGCTGCTGCACACGCAGGCGCTCCGGCTGCTGGGGGCGGAGCTCAGGATCGAGCGGATCCTGGTGCGGCCGTGGGACGTGCGGCTCAATTTCCGCCAGGGGGTGGTGCCGCGGATGTCGAGCCTGCAGAAGACGCTGGGCGCGCGGCAGTTCGCGGTGGAGGTGCGCCGCCCGCTCCCGCTGTCGCTGACGCTCACGCGCCACGGCACGGAGCCGATCCTCCCCACGGCGGTGGCGGCGCTCAGGGATCTCGCCGCGGATCCGGGGCGGGAGGCGTAGGGAGGATAGTGCGAAGTGCGAGGTGCGAAGTGTTTTAGTCCTGAGTCCTTAGTGTTTTAGTGGATCGGCGGTGAGCCGCATCCATGGCCAGGGACTAAGGACTAAGGACTAAGGACTAAGCACTAAGGACTAAGCACTTCGCACTTAGGACTTCGCACTTAGGACTGGTTTTTCGCGGCCGGCGACCATCGCCGCGCCGTCATCATTCAACCCGGGCCGGAGAGCACCGATGAAGTTGTCCCGATGGGCCCTGCTGCTGGCCGCCGTCCCCGCGCTCGCGGGGTGCGGGGGCCTCAGCGGCGCCATGACCGCGCACAAGGACGAGGTGGCCCGCGCCGCCGGCAAGGAGCTGAAGGTGGACGAGGCCGCCAACCTGCTGGCGGCCAACCCGCAGGTCGACCCCACCGCGGACCTGGTCCGCGAGGTGGCCGAGCGCTGGGTGGACTACGTGCTCCTGGCCACCGCGCTGGCCGAGGACTCCACGCTGGCGGTGCTCGACGTCGACAAGCTGATCCAGCCGGAGCGCGAGGCGCAGACCATCAACCGGCTCCTGCAGCAGTCGGTGCGCGCCGACACCAGCTTCACCGACGCGGAGCTGCAGGCGGCGTGGAACACCGAGGGGCCGGGGATGGAGGTGCGCGCCCGCCACGTGCTCTTCCAGCTTCCCGCCGACGCGAAGCCGGCGCAGCGCGACAGCGTGAAGCGCCTGGCCGAGCAGGTGCGCGCCCGCGCCGCCGGCGGCGAGGACTTCGCGCAGCTGGCGCGGCAGTACTCGCAGGACGCCAGCGCCCAGCAGGGCGGCGACCTGGGCTTCTTCGGGCGGGGGCGGATGATGCCCACCTTCGAGCAGGCGGCGTTCGCGCTGCAGCCCGGGCAGGTCAGCAACGTGGTGGAGACCCCCTACGGCTACCACGTGATCAAGGTGGAGGAGCGCCGCCAGCGCGAGCTGGGCGAGGACAAGGAGCGCTTCCGCGGCTACCTGCAGCAGCGCGCGCAGCAGCAGGCGGTGGAGAACTACGTGAAGGCGCTCACCGACCGGGCCGGGGTGAAGGTGCAGCCCGGCGCGGCCGAGCAGGTGCGCGAGATGGCGAAGCAGCCGGGCCTCGCCCTGCGCGGCCGCGCGGCCGAGCGCAAGCTGGTCTCCTTCGAGGGCGGCGACCTGACGGCCTCGGAGATGCTGGAGACGATCCAGGGCGTCAACCCCCAGATGCTGGGGCAGGTGGCCGAGGCGCCGGACAGCATGCTGAACCAGGTGCTGGAGCGCGAGGCCGGCAAGGAGGTGCTCCTGGCCGAGGCGCGGCGCCGGAACGTGGGCCTCTCGCAGCCGGAGGTGGACTCGCTGCGCTCGCAGGCGCGCGGGATCATCCGCCAGCTCACGGCGGCCACGGGGCTGGGCGGCCAGCGCATTCACAAGGGCTCGGCGGGGACGCCGATCATCGAGCAGCGGGTGCGCGAGCTGCTGGGCCAGGCCATCACCGGCCAGCGCCAGATGCCTCCGCTGGGCCCGCTGGGCGTCCAGCTGCGCGGCATCTACGGGCACAGCATCAACGAGAGCTCGTTCCAGCGGGTGGTCGACAAGGTGAAGTCGATCCGCGCGCTGCGCCCCACGCCGCAGGCCCCGGTGGGCCAGCCCGGCCAGCCGCCGATGCCGATGCCGCAGCCGCAGGCCGCGCCCCCGGCGGCGCCGGCCCCCGCGCCCGCCCCGGCTCCCGCGCCGCCGCCGCCCGCGGGCGAGGCGCCGAAGCAGTAGGCAGGGGTACGAAGTACGAGGTACGCGGCATCGTCCGCTGTGACGAAATCCGTTCTTCGTACGACGGGGTTGCGTGAGGGATGCGCGCCCGGAGGGCCGGGACGCCGCCGCCACAGGGGTATCGTGGCGGCGGTGGCCCGGCGCCGTTGGGCACGGTCGTATCGTGCCCTACGGCGCGCGCAGCCCGGCCCCCGGCACGGGGGACACGCCCAGATCCGCAGTTCACAGTTGCTGTTCAGCCAGTTCCGGAACCCGGCCGCGGCTCGCCTGTATCACGGCGGTCCCGTGGGCGTGAGTAGCCGACGGACGGCGGCCCCGGCGGGCCGCCTTCGCTTCTTCTTCCCCGACAATCGCATGCGTTTCCGCTTCCTCCTGGCTTCGGCCCTCGTCGCGCTCGCGACGCCCGCGCTCGCGCAGCAGCCCGCCCAGCCCGGCGAGCAGGTGTGGGACCGGGTGGTGGCCGTGGTCGGCGACACCTCCCTGCTCTACTCCGACATCCTGATCGAGCTGGAGGCGATGCAGGCCCAGGGGCAGCAGCTCCCCACCGACCCCGCGCAGCGCGCGGCGCTCATCCGCGACCTGGTGCAGCGCCGGGTGGACGACCTGATGCTCCTGGAGGCCGCGCGCGCCGAGGGCACGTCCGTGGACGCCACCGAGGTGGTGACGGCGGTGGAGCGGCAGATCAACCAGGTGCAGCAGCAGTTCGGCTCGGAGGAGGCGTTCCGGCAGGCGCTGGCGCGCTCGGGGCGCACGCTGGAGGAGTACCGGCAGACGCTCACCCAGCAGTTCACCGACCAGACCATGGTGCAGCGCTACATCGGCCAGCGGCTGCAGAAGATGGCCGCGCCGCCGGTGGGCGAGGAGGAGATCCGCGCCTTCTTCGAGGAGCAGAAGGGCCGGCTGGGGCAGCGCCCCGCCACGGTGTCGCTGCAGCAGGCGATCATCAAGCCGCAGCCGTCGGACTCGGCGAAGGCGGCGGCGCGCCGCAAGGCCATGGAGGTGCTGGAGGAGCTGCGCAAGGGCGGCGACTTCGAGGTGCTGGCCCGCCGCCACTCGCAGGACCCCAGCGCCTCGCAGGGCGGGATGCTGGGGTGGTTCCGCCAGGGGCAGATGGTGCGCCCCTTCGAGATGGTGGCGTACGCCATGCGCCCGGGCGACGTGAGCGGGATCGTGGAGACGGAGTACGGCTTCCACATCATCAAGCTGGAGAAGGTGCGCGGCCCCGAGCGGCAGGCGCGCCACATCCTGATCCGCCCCGAGGTCACCCCGGCCGACGTGGAGCGCGCCCGCGCCCGCGCCGACTCGGTGGCCACGGCCGCGCGCGGCGGGGCGTCGCTGGTGGAGATGGCCGAGCGGTACGGCACCCCCGCCGACCAGCGCGTGGCCCGCGACGTGGTGCTGGAGCGGCTCCCCGCGCCGTACGGCACCGCGGTCGGCGCGGCCGCCCCGGGCACCGTGGTCGGCCCCTTCGAGCTGGCCGAGGGCGCGGGGACGTCGTTCGTGGTGGCGAAGGTGACGGAGCGTCACGAGGCGGGCGAGTACACGCTCGACGACGTCCGCGAGCAGGTGCGCAGCCGCCTGGTGCAGCAGAAGCAGGTGGAGCGCCTGCTGGAGGAGCTGCGCGGGCGCACCCACGTTCAGGTCTCGCTTTGAGCGACGAGGGCCCGCTCCGCGTCGACGTCCTCCTGCACCGCCTCTGCCTGACGAAGAGCCGCAGCGAGGCGAAGGCGGCGTGCGAGGCGGGGGCGGTGATGCTGGACGGCAGGCCCGCCCGGCCCAGCGACCCGGTGCCGCCGGGGAGGCGGATCGAGGTGCGCTACCCGTCGCGGACGCTGGAGGTGGAGCTGCTGGCGACCCCGGGGAAGAGCGTGTCGAAGAAGGCGGCGCGCGACCTGTACCGCGTGCTGCGCGAAGAGCGCCGCCCCGACGCGGAGCCCTGGGGGTGACCCCCCCGTGGAGACGCCTTCCCTGCATCGCCGTCACCCTGGGCGACCCGCGCGGGATCGGCCCCGAAGTCACCGAGGCCGCGCTGGCCGACCCCGAGGTCGCCGGCGCGGCCTCGTTCGTCCGCGTGGGGCCGCGGGAGCTGCTCCGGTCCGCGGACGACGTCGGGGTCGGACATTGGAGCCCGGAGGACGGGGCGGCCGCGGCGGGGCGGATCGCAGGAGAAGCGGTCCGGCGGGCGGTGGAGCTGGCGCTGGCGGCCGAGGTGGAGGCGATCGTCACCGCGCCGATCGACAAGGCGGCGTTCCACGCGGGCGGCTGGCGCTTCCCCGGGCACACGGAGATGCTGCGCGACCTGGCCGGCGCGGCCGAGGTGGTGATGATGATGGCCGCGGAGCGCACCGCGCTGGGCGGCCCCCTGCGCGTGGTGCTGGCCACCACCCACCTGGCGCTGCGCGACGTCCCCGCCGCGCTCTCCGCCGACCTCCTGGTCGAACAATCGATGCTGACCCACCGCTCGCTGCGCGATCAATGGGGGATCGCGTCGCCGCGCCTGGCGCTCTGCGCGGTGAACCCGCACGCGTCCGACGGCGGCCTCTTCGGCGACGAGGAGGCGCGCATCGTCGCCCCCGCCCTGGAGCGCCTGCGCGCGGCGGGCGTCGACGCCCGGGGCCCGATCCCCGCCGACACCGTCTTCACCCGCGCCGTCCGCGGCGAGTTCGACGCGGTGATCGCGCCGTACCACGACGTGGGGATGGCGGCGTTCAAGACGGCGGCGTTCGGCAGCGGGGTGAACGTGACGCTGGGCCTCCCCTTCCCCCGCACCTCGCCCGACCACGGCACCGCGCTCGACATCGCCGGCAAGGGCCTCGCCGACCCGTCGTCGATGAAGGAGGCGATCCTCCTCGCGGTACGCCTCGCGCGCAGCTCGGCGTGGAATTCGTAGGGGCGAGGCATGCCTCGACCGCCGGAGGGCCGCGACTGCGAGGAGGGTGGGAACGGCAGGATGATCCGGCTCCTCGTGATGGCCTCCGGCCATCCGGGCGAGGCATGCCTCGCCCCTACGAAAAACCGATCTGCGCCATCCCTGCGCCGGGGAGAACGACATTGCTTTGACAGAGCGCAATGTCGCGACTAAATTACGCCGTCCTCCCCACATAGGTCGTCCCCCTCCCCGCGGTCCGTCGCGTGATCAAGCTGACAGCGGTCTACAAGGAGTACCCCCGCTCCGGTCCGGCGCTGAGGGACGTCTCCTTCCACGTCCCCAAGGGGGAGCTGGTCTTCCTCACCGGCCACTCGGGCGCCGGCAAGAGCACGGTGCTGCGCCTGATCATGATGGCCGAGACCCCCTCGGCGGGCGAGGTGCGCGTCTCCGGCTTCTCCAGCAAGCTCATCCGCCGCCGCGAGATCCCGCTGCTGCGCCGCAAGCTGGGCGTGGTCTTCCAGGACTTCCGCCTCCTGCGCGACCGCACCGCCGAGGAGAACGTGGCCTTCGCGCTGGAGGTCACCGGCGTCAAGCGCGCGGCCATCCCCCAGCGCGTGAGCCGCGTGCTCACCCAGGTGGGCCTCGCGCACAAGGCGCAGGCGTACCCCGACGAGCTCTCCGGCGGCGAGCGCCAGCGGGTGGCCGTCGCCCGCGCGCTGGCCAACGAGCCGCTGGTGCTCCTGGCCGACGAGCCCACCGGCAACCTGGACGAGTGGGCCGCGCGCGGCGTCTTCGACCTGTTCCGCGAGATCAACGCGATGGGGATGACGGTGCTGATGGCCACCCACGACCTGGACCTGGTGCGCGCCCACCCGCAGTACCGGGTGATCGAGCTGGCGCAGGGGCAGGTGGTCTACGACTCGTCCGGCGCCGCCACCGCCGCCGCGGCCCCCGCCGCCCGGCCGGCGCCGCCCCCGGCCGAAGGCCCCGCGGCCCTCGCGGAGAAGCCCGCCCTCGAGCGCGGGAGGGTGTGATGCCGTACTCGCTGCGCGAGGCGCTGGCCGCCTTCCGCCGGAGCCCGCTCCTCGCCTCGCTCTCCGTGGTCCTCATCGCCTTCTCCCTCTTCGTCGTTGGCCTCTTCGGGCTCACCGCCTGGAACATCGGGCAGGCGATCCGGCAGGTGGAGGAGAAGGTGGAGATGGTGGCGTACCTGGACGACGAGACCACCCCGGCCCAGCTCGAGCAGATCCAGCAGGAGGTGCGCGCGCTCCCCGAGGTCGGCGAGCTGCGCTACGTGACCAAGCTGGAGGCGCTCGCCACCGCGCGCGCCGAGATGGAGGAGTTCCAGGAGGTCTTCACCGACCTGGAGAACAACCCGCTCCCCGCCTCGCTGGAGGTGCGCCTCGAGCCCGAGCACCGCAACCCCGCCACGGCGCGGCGCGTGGCCGAGCGGCTGGGCGCGTACCCGTTCGTGGAAGACGTGCGCTACGGGCGCGAGTGGCTGGACAAGATCTTCATGCTGCGCCGGATCGCCGGCGCCGCCGCCACCGTGCTGGGCGCCGCCTTCGCGCTGGTGGCCGCCATCATCATCGCCACCGCTGTGCGCATCGCCGTGTTCGCCCGGCGCGAGGAGATCGCCATCATGCGGCTGGTGGGCGCCACCGACGGCTTCGTGCAGCGCCCCTTCCTCCTCGAGGGCCTGATCACCGGCCTCCTGGGCGGCGTGCTGGCGGCGGGGCTCACCTACGCCACGTACCGCCTCCTGCAGGCCACCATGTTCCGCATCGAGTGGCTCCCGGCCGAGTGGATCCTGCTCGTGGTGCTGGTGGGCACCGTCTTCGGCTTCCTCTCCAGCATGGTGGCCGTCAGGCGCCACCTGCAGGCGGTGTGACGGTGCGGCGCGCGCTCGCCGGGCTCGCCCTGCTGCTGCTGGCCGCGCTCCCGACGGGGGCGCCCGCACAGCGCGGGCGCCAGCAGCCGCAGGCGAACCCCACGCAGCAGCTCACCGAGAGCCAGCGCCGCCTGCAGGAGATCCGCGCCGAGCGGAGCGAGCTGCGCAGCGAGCTGCAGCGCATCCGCGGGCAGGTGCACGACGTCTCGGCCGAGGTGCGCAACATCCAGCGGCAGCGGCAGGTGTCCGAGTCGCTGCTCCGGGAGCTGAACATCCAGCTCGCCGAGACCCAGCGGAAGATCGAGGAGACCACCGCCGAGCTGCTGTCGGTGGAGCAGCAGCTGGCCGAGAAGCGCCTGCTGCTGGACCGGCGGGTGCGCGACATCTACAAGCGCGGGCCGCTGCAGACGCAGGAGGTGCTGCTGACCGCGCACTCCTTCAGCGACCTGCTCAACCGCTACAAGTACCTGTACCTGGTGGCCCGGCGCGACCGCCACCTGGTGCGCGAGGTGGCCGAGCTGCAGCGCCAGCTGGCGCTGCGCGAGCAGGAGCTCCGGCGCAACTTCACCGACCTGCAGTACCTGCAGAACGAGCGCGCCCAGGAGAACTCGCAGCTGCAGAACCTGCAGGCGCAGCGCTCGGGGACGCTCTCCTCCCTGCGCTCGCACGAGCGCTCCGCGGCGCGGCGGCTCGACGAGCTGGTGCGCGACGAGCGGCGCCTCACCTCGCTGATCGCCACGCTGGAGGCGCGCCGCCGCGAGGCCGAGCGCCGCGAGCGCGAGCGCCTGGCCGCCGAGCGCGAGCGCGCCCGCACGAGCCCGGGGAGCGCCCCCGCCCGCCCGTCCACCCCGACGACGCGCGCCGCCGCGCCGACGATGACGACCGCGGACGTGGGCGCGCTCAACTGGCCGGTGGACGGGCGCCTGGTCTACCGCTTCGGCCGCGCCGAGCAGTCCAACGGCACCGCCATCCGCTACAACGGCGTGGGGATCGGCGCGGCGCCGGGAACGCCGGTGCGCGCGGTGGAGGGCGGCAGGGTGGAGATGGCGGCGCCGTTCGAGGGGTACGGCCCCACGGTGGTCGTCAGCCACGGCGGCGGCTACTACTCGCTCTACCTGTACCTCAAGGACGTCTCCGTGCAGCAGGGCGCCACGGTGCAGAAGGGGCAGGTGGTCGGCACCGTGGGCGGCGAGCGGACCCCCGAGGGCGCGCACGTGGAGTTCCAGATCCGCGCCCCCGGCGGCGAGGCCGTGGACCCGCTCACCTGGCTGCGCGGCCGGTGATCTTTCGTCGTCGGATGATGAGAAAGACGGAACTGCGTGATTCGGGCATGTCCCTCCGCTGCGCTCCGGGCCGGGCTGCGCGCGCCGTAGGGCACGATACCGCCGTGCCCAACGGCGCCGGGCCCGCGTCGGCCGAAACTGCCCGGCCGCCCCGGTCCCGGCCCTCCGGGCGCGCATCCCTCATGCAACGGCGAGGGAACAGGGGACAGGTTACAGGGAACAGCCAGCAACAACTCCCGTCCCCGCGTCGAGGAGTCCCGTCAAGTACCCTCGCCCGAAGTTGGGAGAGGGTGGACGCCCTAAGGCGGCCGGGTGAGGGCCCCCCGCGCCGGCGCCCGCCGGAGCGCGCGAACCTTCTCCACGGCTTCCGCTGATGGCGCTGCCGCCGGTCTACGGGCACGCGGACGTCCGCGCCAAGCTGATCACCGCCCTGCGCGCGGGGAACCTGCCGCAGTCGCTGCTGGTCCACGGCCCCGCGGGCGTGGGCAAGGAGCGGGTGGGGCTCTGGCTCGCCCAGCAGCTCGTCTGCGCGTCTCCCGCGGCGGACGGAACCGCGTGCGGGCAGTGCCAGCCGTGCCGCATGGTGCTGCGTCTGGAGCACCCCGACGTGCACTGGTTCTTCCCGCTCCCCCGCCCCGACGCGGCCACCCCCGAGAAGCTGCGCGACAAGCTGGAGGAGGCGCGCGGCGCCGAGCTGGAGGCGCGCCGCGGCGACCCCTTCCACGTCCCCGCGTACGACCGGGCGCCCGCCTACTTCCTGGGGATGGTGCAGAACCTCCAGCGCCTGGCCTCCGTGCGCCCCGCCATGGGCCGCCGCAAGGTGTTCGTGGTCGGCGACGCCGAGGCGATGGTGCCGCAGGAGTCCAGCCCCGAGGCCGCCAACGCCTTCCTCAAGCTGCTCGAGGAGCCCCCGGCCGACACGACCCTCGTCATCACCTCCTCGAACCCCGGCGCGCTGCTCCCCACCATCCGCTCGCGCGTCCTCCCGGTGCGCCTGCTGCGCCTCTCCGCCGCCGAGGTCGCCGACTTCCTCGTGCGCGAGCGGGGGATGCCGCCGAAGCAGGCCGAAGAGCTGGCCGCCGTCTCCGAAGGCGCCGTCGGCCGGGCGCTGCGCCTGCTGCCGACGGCCGGGGGCGCGGGGATGCTGCAGAAGCAGCGCGAGACGGCGCGCGGGCTGCTGGTGGCCGCCACGTCGGGCTCGGGGGCGGAGCGCTTCGCGGCGGCCAACGCCGTGGCCCCCGCCGGCGCGCGCGGCGAGTTCGCCGCCGGGTTGGAGGCGCTGGGACTGTGGCTGCGCGACCTGATGGCCGTGGCCGCCGGCGCCCCCGAGCAGGTGGCCTACACCGACGACCCCGCGCTCCTTGCCGCGATCGCGAAGAAGCCGGGCGTGAGCGCCGAGGGCGTGGCGTCGGCGATCCTGCGCGTGCGCGAGGCGCAGGACATGGCCGCCGGCAACGTGAACCCGCAGCTCATCCTGGCAGACCTGCTCGGCGGCATCCGCCGCGACCTGCTGCGCACGGGGTGAGGCGCCTGAAGTCGTGAACGACGAGTCGCGGCTGCCGAACTCGCATCGGCAAACGCGACTTGTGTTTTGATCGTGAGCCGCGGCTACGGAGTTCGCGGCGGATCTTCCTTCATCTCGTACAGCAGCACGACGTCCCCGACCCGCGGCGGGTTCCTGAGCACTTTGGCCGAGCGGTAGTAGGTGAGCTTCAGGGTGTCGGGTGCAAGCCACCGTGCCTCGACCGCCGGCGACCCGATGCGGGAGGCGGTCCCCGCAGTGTCGGCGAAGATGACCGAGAGGGCGTTGCCTTTCCCCTTCGCCTCCCGCCCTGCCTTCACTACCGAGACCTGGGTGTTCACCGACATCCCGAAGCCGCAGACCGCGGAGAACACCACCGCGTCGTACTCACGGTTCGGCGACCGGCTTCGTTCGACCACCCAATTGTCGCAGTCGACGCACCCGGTGATCCCCACCAGCATTCCCACGATCGCGACGACGAAGAGATTACGTCGGTTCGCGCAGCTCATTTCTTGTAACATCCTTCCTCGTAGTAGCGAATCCCCTGTCGGATCCAGGCCTGGTCGACGCGCTCGTCGCCGTACGGGGCCCTTCCCCACCAATGCCCGTCTCCCGCGGCCGATCCCGACGGATTTCTGGATTGGACGTATCCGGCGGCCCGCAGCAGATCTCCCCTCGAAAACCCCACCGCGCGCCCAGTGGCGCCGTAGTTGAAGTTCCCTCCGTCCTCGTACTCGGGGCGCAGCCCTCCCGTGCTTTGCTGATAGTCCCAGGGCTTGTTCTTCCCGACCATGTCACGGAACCAGGCCATCGTCAACAACTCTCCGATCCCCTCGACCCAGCGGAGCCACCATGCACGAAGCGCAAGACTCACGTTGTCGTCGACACTCGCGCCCGGCGGGAGCGGGGGCGGGAGAGGACATTGTCTGTGATTCTTTTCGTCATGTCCCTCGTTCCCATTGCCTCCCTCGGGACAGGTGGTACGCACATACGTTTCGCTGACGACCTGGCCGGTCCTCCGGTTGATGGTGATCAGATACCAGTCGATGCAGCCATCCCGCCGTAGCAGTCCCAGGGGATCAAGGTAGTTCGTGGGACTGTTCCCAACGTAGGCGTACGTGTTGATCCCTCCCGCCAGCCCGATCGGATCATCGCTGACGAAGCGCGCCAGCACCGGGTCGTACCAGCGGTTGCGCACGTAGTACAGCCCCGTGAGCGCGTCCAGTTCCCGCGCCATGTAGCGCAGCGGCTGCGGCACACCCTCGGTGACCACCTCCGTCTCCCCCCACGGGTTGTGACGGTACTCGTTCACCACCTGGTTGCTGGAGTTGAAGAGGCCCGCGACGTGCCCGGGATACTCGGTCGCATAGTAGTAGACCGAGCCGTCCGCCGCGCGCAGGCTGTGCGGACGGTCGATCCCCGGGTAGTGGGCGAACTCCCGCAGCAGGGTGCCGTTCTGGTCCACCTCCAGCAGCAGGTCGTCGCCGTCGTACACCGAGTAGGTGGACGAGCCGCCCGCCACGCTGCGGACCACCCGCTGGCCGAAGCCGTTGTACCCGTAGAAGACGGTCACACCGTTGGTGGTCACGCTCTCGAGCTGGCCCAGGCTGTTCCAGGAGAGCGTCTGGTCGTAGCTCGCGTTGTACTTGCGGGTGAGGTTGCCTTCCTCGTCGTACGCGAAGCCGTAGCCGCGGAAGGTGGCGTACCGGTTGCTCGCGGGCTGCAGCGACGCCCCGGCGTCGGTGCGGTTCCCCACCGCGTCGTACGAGTACGCGGCCGCGTCGGTCTCCACCCACTCGGTCGGCCGGTAGCACGTGCTCGGCTGCCAGGGATTCTCGCACACCAGGTCGCCGGGCGTGGCGACGAGGTGGCTGAAGCCGGTGAGCCGGCTCACCGCGTCGTACGAGTAGCGGCGCTCGGTGCTGCCCGAGGCGTTGTTGCGCAGCAGCAGACGGTCCAGGTGGTCGAAGCCGTACCGGAAGCCGAGCCTGCCGTCCAGCCCCGGCACGCTCCAGCGCGCCTGCGCGGGCAGGTGCGTGCCCGTGTACTGGAAGGTCTGCCGCGCGCCGCTGGGCAGCCAGATGGTGTCGACCTGCGCGTCGTCGTTGTAGTAGAGGTTGGTCCAGGCGCCGAACGCCAGGATGCCGTCGAGCTGCAGCGAGGCGTTGTAGCGGAAGCGGATCTCCGGCAGGGTGCGCCCCGGGGCGTTGTACGCCAGCCTCTCGCGCAGGCCCTCCTCGCTCCAGGTGGACGTGCGCCGGAAAACTCCGCCGGGCACGCCCGGAAAGATCGTCACCTCGTCGGTGGGCCGCCCGCGTTCGTCGAACCGGATCGTGTCGGCGCTCACGTCGTTGTGCGCGTACACCCAGCGCCGGTCCGGGCCATACTCGTAGGTGGTGGTCGCTCCGTCGGCCGTGCGGGCCAGCACCCGGCCCAGGCTGTCGTGGCTGAAGGTGACGGTCCGGTTGCGGCGGTCCGTGGCCCGCACCACGTTGCCCGCCACGTCGTACCCGAAGCTGCGGGGCCGCCCGTTCGGGTCCACCTCCGACGTGAGCCAGCCGAGCGGGTTGTGGTGGAAGGTGTACGCCTTCCCGGCCGCGTCGGTCACCCGGTACAGCTGCGTTTCCTGGTAAGTGAGCCGCGTGGTCCCGGCCGGGTCGCTCACGGCGGTGTCGCGGTTGATCAGGTCGTAGAAACGCTGCACCGTTCCCGCCGCATCGGTGACCGTCGCGGCGCGGCCGTACGAATCGTAGCCGTAGCTGACCACCCGCGTCGAGCCGCTCGCGTCCAGGTCGCGCACCTCGGCCAGGTTGCGGAAGCCGGTGGGCTGGTAGGTGTAGTCGGTGCGGTGGCCGGCGGCGTCCTGCGACCACAGGATGCGCCAGTCCGGCGTGTAGTCGAAGAGCGTGGAGTCGGAGCCGAGCCTGACCTTTCGCAGCTCGCCTCGCGGGCCGTAGTGGTAGGTGGTCACGGCCCCGCCCGACGATACGGTTTCCAGCTGGTTGTAGGCCGTCTCGTAGGTGTAGTCGGTGAAGCCGCCGCTTTCCGCATCCCAGGAGCGCGTCAGGCTGGCCCCTTCCCACTGGTACCGCGAGACCGCCCCGGTGGGGAGCACCACCGTCGTCGGCTGTCCTTGTTCGTTGCGGCTGATGAGCGTGGTGTCGCCCAGCGGCTCCTCCACGCGCGTGGGCTGGAAGAAGCGGTCGAACGCCAGGCGGGTGACGGCGCCCCGCGGGTCGGTCACCTCGGCGCGCGCGGCGGCGCTGTCCACGCGCGGGGCGGCGCCCGGGCCGGGCGAGAGCAGGGCCGTCTCCCACGCGCGGAAGCGCACGGCGGGCCGCGCCTGCGCTCCGCCCTCCAGCGTGACGGTGGGGAGGCTGTCCGCCGCCACCAGGCCCGCCGCGTCGTAGACGTACGTCCAGGTTCCGCCGTCGCGGTTGGCGCGCGAGACCAGGCGGTGGGCGCCGTCGTAGCCGAGCACGAGCCCGACCCCCTGGTCCGCCTCGTGGACGTAGGTGAGGTTGTTCTGCCCGTCGTAGTACGCGAAGCCGGTGCCGCGCCCGCCGGGGTCGTAGATGGCGCCGAGCTTGTACGAGTGGGTCCCGTTCGCCCCGTGGTAGGCGAAGGTGGTCGCCTGCTGCACCGGGTCGACGATCTGGTACGGGACCCGCGCGCCGTCGGCGGTCCAGGTCCAGGAGAAGGAAGTGGTGTTCTGGAAGCGGTCGGTCACGTACTTCAGGTAACCGTCGCCGGAGAAGACCGCCTCGGTGCCGTCGGGCCAGCGGCGGTGCCAGAGCGAGTCGGGCCGGGTCAGCTCGCTCCACTCCCCTTCGGGCCGCTTCCAGATGGTGAAGCCGTTCTTGGCGAAGTAGACCGCCGAGCCGTCGCCGTTGGTCACCATCACGCTGTCGCCGCGGAAGTGCAGGCGCTGCAGCCCCGCCACCGACCACCCCGCCCCGAAGCGGCTCCCCTGCTCGTTGACGATCAGCACCCGCACGGGGACGGTCGAAGTCCGCGTGTCGCCCGCCCAGTGGGAGCGTACCGCCACGAGGTAGGTGTAGGCGCCGGTGGGAAGGTGGGGCGCGGTCCAGGTGGCCGCCAGGCGGTGGGTGGCCGCCCCCTCGACGCTGTAGTGCCGCTCGCCCGTGACCGGGTTCCCGGCGGCGTCCAGCACCTGGATGGAGAGGGTCGCCGGCTTCTCCTGCGAGTTGTCGAAGGCGTCCACCTGCACGAAGGCGCGCGCCTGCGCCTGCGCGCCCGTGTAGACCAGGGTGACCGAGCGCGGCACGTCCTTGCTCACGTACGCGGGAGTCGTGTAGGTCTGCACCGCGTCGAACGGCGAGACCGTCCGCACGCCCTCGCTGTACGGCGCCAGGCTGATGAGCGGGTCCGCGTGCCACTGCGCCGGGGGCGGCTGCGTGTAGGTGTAGCTGCCGCCCCCCGCGTCGCACTTCCCGGTCAGGTCGCAGACGCTGACCTCCAGCGTGTTCACCCCCGGCGCCAGGTCCAGGCCCAGGACGGTGGAGCCCTCCGTCCCCGCGCCGGCCAGCCCGCCCTGGATCACGTGCCCGTTCAGCTTCGCCTGGAAGCTCCCGAAGTTCAGCCCCGAGTCGTCGCTGAACTCCACCGTCACCGTCACGTACGGGGTCGTGTACGTCCCGCCGGCCGGCGTGACCGCCACGAAAGGAGCGTAGTTCGTGCAGCGAGGGTTGAGCGACTGGCACGGTTGCTGGGCGGCCGCGGGCGTGGACCCGGCGCAGACGAGCGCCACGACCGCGAGGAGGGCGGCGAGTCGGAAGAGCATGCGGTACCGGGATCGGGAGAAGGCGGTCGGGTGGAATCGGACAATCATTTATTCACGAACGTATGAATCTCTCCGTGCACTTGCAAGACGGCGGTCGCGGCGAGAAGCTACCGCGGGAGGAGTTGCACGCATCGGAACGGATCGTTACAGCACACGCGCTTCCGCCGAGGGGACTCAGCCGATGACCGAAGCGGGGTTCACCCACCTGGACGAGCAGGGCCGGCCACGCATGGTCGACGTCGGCGAAAAGGCGGTCAGCCGGCGCCTGGCGGTGGCCGAGGGGCACGTCCGCATGGCGCCGGAGACGCTCGCCGCCATCGTGGAAGGGAGGGCGCCCAAAGGAGATGTGCTGGGCGTGGCGCGCCTGGCCGGGATCATGGGCGCCAAGCGCACGGCGGACCTGATCCCCCTCTGCCACCCCCTCCCCCTGGACTCGGTAGAGGTCGATCTGGAGCCCGACGCGGCGCTCCCCGGCGTGCGGGCCGTGGCGACGGCGCGGGTGGAGGCGAAGACGGGGGTGGAGATGGAGGCGCTCACCGCGGTAACGTGCGCGCTGCTCACCGTTTACGACATGTGCAAGGCGCGCGACCGCGGGATGCAACTGGGCGGGATCCGGCTCCTGCGCAAGGAAGGCGGGCGCTCCGGAACCTGGACGGTGGAAACGGAAGGCGGCTGACGGGGCACGTCCCTTGCCTCTGTGCCCCACGCCAACCCTGAACCGGAGGAGCCGGAATGCAGTCACTCCTGTTGAAGCTGCAGGCCGACGTCGAAGCGCGCAAACATCAGCATTGGGACATCTCCGCCACGGTCAAAAGCGCCATTCTGGGCATCGGAACGGTGGTTCTCGCGTTCCTGCTTGGACTTCGGGCGTCCGGGGCGGGCGAGGTGGAGGGTGGGACGCTGATGCGGCAGTTCGGGGCGCCCACGCTCCAGGGCGTGGTCGACCTGCAGCGCGTGCAGATCGAGCGGCTGGAGCGGGTCACCGCAAACTCTTCCACCTACGGAATTCCTGCCGACCTGGCCGCGCGGATCGAGGAGATCGCGCAGGCGGAGGGGATCGACCCGAAGCTGGCCTTCGGGCTGGTGGCCACGGAAAGCGAGTTCAACCACCGCGCGGTGAGCCCGGTGGGCGCGGTGGGCTACACGCAGCTCATGCCCTCCACGGCGCGCTACTTCCGCCCCGGCGTGGCGCGGCACGAGCTGTTCGACCGCGACACCAACCTACGCATCGGCTTCCGCTTCCTGCGCACGCTGATCGACAAGTACGACGGGAACGTGCGGCTGGCGCTGCTGGCCTACAACCGCGGGCCCGAGAAGGTGGACCAGCTCCTGCGCGCCGGCGAGGACCCCGACAACGGCTACCCGCGCCTGGTGCTGCGCGACTGGAGCAAGGGCCGCAGGCCCCGCTGAGCGGCCGCGCCGGATCCCAGCATCGAACGACAGGACGCCGCGCCCGGGACTCGGATCCGAGTCCCGGGCGTGGTCGCTTTCGAGCCGGGTGTACCGGGTCGTGACGGTAATCCGTAGGGGCGAGGCCTGCCTTAGGCCTGCCTCGACCGGCGGATGTCGGCTCGTGCGCCGAAGGCGGCCCCAGCGCCGGTGCTACCTGTGCTCGGACTCGCAGGCTCGCCCCTACCAACAGCGAAACGGACGCGCCCGCCCCTTCGCGGAGGCGGGCGCGACCGTTCAAGTGCGTCCGGAACGTCAGCTGCCCTGGAGCTTGCTCTCGACCAGCTCGGCGCCTTCCTGGGTGAGCGCGTACTGCTTCCGGGCCTGGCGGGTGGTGCCCATCTTCTTCTTCTGCACCATGAGCGGCGGCTTGGCGCGCAGGTTCGACTCGATGGCGCGGGTGATGTTGGGGACCGGGAGGCCGTTGCGCTTCAGCTCGGCGTTGATGGCCTGGCTGGTGACGGTGCGGTCCGGCCGGCCGCGGGCCAGCACGTAGGCGCCCAGCAGCGCGCGCTCGGCCATGGTCTCGGGGCGCCAGCGCTCCAGCAGCGCGCTCACGTTGGCGCCGCCGCGGCGCGCGCCCGTGGTGCCGCGCGGGCGCCCGCGCCGGCGCGGCGCCTCCTCGCCCTCGCCGGCCGCCTCGCCGCCCCCGGCCGCCGCACGCGCCCGCGCCCGCCCCGCCGAGCCGAAAGCGCGCTCCAGCAGGATGTCGCGCGCCTGCTCTTTGAGGATGGGGTCGTAGCTCGAGATTATGGCGTTGATCTCGTCGAGCATCTCTTTGACTTCGCGCAGCTCTTCCATGGGGGCTCCGTTGCGGCGGTCCAGGCGTGTACGGCCGCGGCTCGCGTCCGCGTGTTCCGTTGATGTCGGGGGGACATGGACTGCAATGTCTCCGGTGTGAACATCATTTAAACCGCCTCTTGCACCGCCGTCAAGTATTCTCTGTATGCCTCCTCTCCGAACGTGCAGAAGATCACCTTCTGGGGATAGGGGTTTCGGGCCAGAAAGTCCGCCGCTTCACGCACCGCAATGCGCGTGGCGCGCGCCAGCGGAAAGCGGTATGCACCGGTGCTGATCGACGGGAACGCGACGGTGCGCATCTCCTTGCCGGCGGCGAGCTTGAGCGAGCTGCGGTACGCGGACGCGAGCAGCTCGTCTTCTCCCTTTTCACCACCCTGCCATACCGGCCCGACGGTATGGATCACCCACCGCGCGGGGAGCCGGTAGCCGCCGGTGAGCTTCGCCTCGCCGGTGCGGCAGCCGCCGAGCCCCCGGCACTCCTCCAGCAGCCCCGGCCCGGCCGCGCGGTGGATCGCCCCGTCCACTCCCCCGCCCCCCAGCAGCGAGGTGTTCGCCGCGTTGACGATGCCGTCGACGTCGAGCCGGGTGATGTCGCCCTGGACGACTTCCAGGCGCGCGGCGAGTGGCGTGGTCATGAAACCCCAGTGCTAAGTGCGAAGTGCTAAGTGCGAAGTGCGAAACCGCGAATGGACGTGCGTGATCTACGCCGCGGCCCGGGGCTCCTGGCTCCGCAGCTCCAGCCCGCGCGTGGTGATGAGCGCGGCGCCGGCGCCGCTCCAGCGCTCCAGGCTCACGGCTTCGTCCTCCAGCCCCAGGCCCCAGGTGGCGTCGGTGATCACCGTCACCGCGTAGCGGCGCACGGGGGCGAGCATCCCCTCCACCGCCTGCTTCACGCACACGTCGCGCGCCACGCCCGCCACGTAGATCTCCAGCGGCGCGCCGAGGCGATGGCGCAGCTCGCGCAGGAGCGCGTCGGTGGCGGGGTTGCCCTCGAAGACGTCGAAACGGTCCTTGCGGATGAAGACCGGCCGCCGCTCCTCCACCGCGCGGCGGGCGACCTCGCGCGCGTCGGCCTCGGTGGCGCCGCGGTCGAGCACCAGCGGGTCGGCGGGGCGGATCGGCTCGATGACCTCGGCTCCCAGCCGCTCCCCGGGATCGGGCGAGAGCCCCATGCAGTGCGGCGGGTAGGTCCCCTTCCGCGCGTCCGGCGCCACGGTGTCGATCTCGGCGTCGCCGTAGGCGTGCCAGTCGCCCGTGTAGACCATCACGTCGCAGTGCTCCTCCATCCACCGCACCGCCCGCGTCAGCGCCGGCACGCAGAGGCGCGCGCCGGGGTCCCTGCCGCCGTCGAACAGGTCGTGCACGTAGAGGCGCCCGCTCTCCTCCGGGGGGAGCAGGAAGTCGTTCTGCGCGTCCACCACCCACCCGACCCGCGCGATCCGCTCGGCCATGGCTCTATCCTCCCGACGGCTCGCCGCCGTCCTTCATGTGATGTGTCGCGCAGGGGCGAGCATGCGAGTCCGAACCGAGCCGGCATCGGCGCAGGAGGCTGCCTGCCGCGCACGGGGCCGACGTCCGCCGGTCGAGGCATGCCTCGCCCCTACGAACTAATCGCACTTCGCACTGCCGTTACTCCACCCGCCCCCAGTCCAGCGTGACCATGCGCGGGTTGTCGCGGTAGCGGCGGCCGACCTTGCCCTCGTCGCGGCCGTCGACCTTCACCAGGTCGGCGGTGAAGTCGAAGTCGTTCAGCAGGCTGCCCGAGCCGTCGCTGTGGCCCAGCAGGCTGCTGCCGATCCCGTACGCCATCACCGGCACGCCCTCGGCCTCGAAGCGCCGGATCTTGGCGGGCGTGAAGCCGCCGCTCGCCACGATGCCGACGTAACCGAACCCCTCCGCGTCCAGCGCGTCGCGCAGCTTGCGCACCAGGTAGGGGTTGACGCCGGTGAGCTTGGCGCGGCCCCACAGCTCCTCGTCCTTGAGCAACGCGTAGTCGATCAGCCGCTCGCTGGTGTCCACGCGCACGGCCGAGAGCACGCCGTCGCCGAACTCCTCGCGCATGGCGCGCGCGACGGCGAGCGAGGTGCCCACCGAGTCG
This sequence comes from Longimicrobium sp., assembly GCA_036389795.1. Classification (NCBI taxonomy): domain Bacteria; kingdom Pseudomonadati; phylum Gemmatimonadota; class Longimicrobiia; order Longimicrobiales; family Longimicrobiaceae; genus Longimicrobium; species Longimicrobium sp. The sequence goes on along the minus strand of DASVWD010000078.1, from coordinate 9,358 downwards.
TTGTCGTAGTCCACCAGGCTCATCACCTGCACGTCGGGCTCGCAGTCGCGCAGGTAGCGCGCGAAGGCCAGCGTGGCCGCCACCGTGTCGCCTCCGAAGGCGGCGATCATGGCGTGCGGCATGGTGCCCACCCCGCGCGCGCCCCACCAGGCGCCGGCGGCGTCGCTGGAGACGCTCTGCGCGCCGCCGACCTGCGCGGCGTAGCCGTCGGGCGTCTGCACGCGCCAGTCGTCGTGGCGCGGCGCCATGAAGATCACCGGCTTCCCCCGCGCGGCCTCGACCACGGTGCGCGTGTTGGTGGCGATCAGCGAGCGGCGGGCGAGCACGCCCAGGAGCGGCGTCTCCAGGTGCGCGAAGCCGCGGTAGCGCCCGGTGACGTGCATCACCGGCTCCCAGTCGTCGTCGCCAGCGCGGTTGATGGCGTCGCCCTCCAGGAGGGTGCGCACCTCCAGCTCGCGCGCCTCGTAGCCGGGGACCAGCTGCGTCTGCAGGAGCCGGATCGCCTCGTAGACTCCGGCCAGCACCCCCTGCTTCTTGGCGAAGACCTGCATGGTGACCACGGGGTCGCGGCCCGCGTGCGCCAGCGTCTTCTCGGTGCGCACGAAGTAGCGGTCGGAGAGCCACCCGCCGCACATGCGCGGGTCGAAGCGGAAGAGCTGCGCCGGGAAGCGCCACAGGCCCGCGTGCAGCGCCTCGGCCCGCTCGCCGGGGTGGTCGGGGGGGACGGTGGCGGTCATGCGCCTCCGGGTGGCAATGTGATTCTCGAAACGAGAACAATGCGTCTCGCGGGAGAGATAGCGCGCGCTGGAGCGGGCGTCAAGGAGACCCTTCCTCCGGCCCGGCGGCCACGCCCAGGAAGGGGAGCCGCAGCGAGGGGTCGAGCCGGGCGCGCACGGCGTCGGGGCGGAAGCGGAAGAGCTCGGGGGCCACGCCCGGCTCCCCCGCCGCCCGCTTGCGCCGCCGGCCGGTGCCGGAGACGATGCGCGGGGTGCGCGTCTGGCGCTCGTCGCGGGCGGCGGCCACGGTGCGGCGGAAGTTGGCGCGGTGCAGCGGCCGCCCGGCGATGGCCTCGCAGGCGGACTGCAACTCGTCGAGGGTGAAGTCCTCGCCGGTGAGCGCCATCAGCGACGCCGGCAGGTACTTGATCTTCCCCCTGAGCCGGGCCAGCGCGTCGCCCAGGATGCGGCGGTGGTCGAAGGCCATCTCCCGCCCGGGCGCGGCGTCGGTCTCCCCCGCCTCGGCGCGGCCCCAGGCGTCGCGGCGGCCCTCGGGGACGAGCCCGGCGTCGAAGAGGAGGCGCCAGCGGTCGCCCACGCGCTCCTCGTTCCACTCCTTGAGCCCGAAGCCGAACGCGTAGTCGATGCGCTCGCGCGCGTCGCCGCCCGCGGCTTCCGCCCAGGCGGAGAGCCCGGCCAGGGCGCGGCGGGCGGCGGCGCGCCCGGCCTCGGCGCGCAGGTCTTCCCAGGGGAGGTAGGCGTAGACGTCGGTCCAGCGCGCCTCGGAGACCTCGCCCTCCTGCGCGGTGGGCGCGCTCGAAGGCCTGCGCATGAGCACCAGGTACGCGTTGGTGGCCACGCGCACGCCGCGCGGGACCCATTCGCCCGTCCGCTCGTCGCGCCGGCCGGCGAACTGGCGCGGGTCGCGGCCGTGCTGGGTGTAGCTCCCCAGCGGCTCCACGTACTCGGGCGCGTCCACCCCGGTCTCCTCGGCCAGCTCGCGGACGGCGGTCTCGCGGGTGGTGGGGTCGGCCTCCCAGTCCATGAAGCCGCCGGGAAAGGCGTCGAGGCCGCGGAACGGCTCTGCGTCGCGGACCACCACCAGCACCTGGAGCGCGGCCTCGCCCCCGTCCCGGTCGAGCGCGAACGCCACGGCGTCGCCGGTGACGGCGAAGCGCGGGAACTCGCTGGCGTCGTAGCGGAGCGCCCACTCGGGGACGGGGCCGTCGTCCGGCGGGGCCGGCTTCTTCTCGGCGGAGTCTGACATTGCGTCGGCGGTCACGAGGGCGTTCTCGACGCGAGAATCAGGCCCGGGGTCAGGAGTGCGAAGTGCGAGGTGCGAAGTGCCAAAGCCCGGCTGCACCGCTCATCTCAGAGCCGGTGATCGGATGGCCCCGCGCTCGCGGCAACACCGTGTCAGGCTGCGCCGCGCGCGACCCGGTCACAGAACGAACCGATGGCAGTCGCGAGATCTTCCGTCGTCGCCGGAAGCGCCGAGCAATTCGCTATGCTCGCCGCGTAGAGATCGGACACCCCGGCGGGATGCTGCGGATCGTCCCCGCGCACCAGCAGGGTGGGAACCCCGATCGAGCGCAGGTCCGCGCTCGAGGCGAACGGCTGCACCCCCGAGGCGATGAACCGGCTCGTCGCCGCCACGCTCCCCGGATCGAACTCCGCCGCGACCTCCCACGCGCGCTCCCGGAAGCCTTCCGGCAGCCGGGCGTACAGGGCCCGCAGCACTTCGATCCCTTCCGCGGGGGCGCGGCTCGCGACCGAGTCCATTGCGGCGAATGCAGCCTCCTGGCCGCTCGTGTAGCCGGCGTCCGCCCCGGCGTAGACGGGCTTCACGAGCACGAGGCCGCGAACACGGGAGGGATGCCGGAGCGCGAAGCGAACCGCGACACCGGTCCCGCTCGAAACCCCGCCGACGATCGCCCGGTCGATGGAAAGATGGTCGAGGAGCTGGGCGACGTCGTCCGCGAGGCGGTCGAAGGTCAGGGGTTCCGGCGACCACGAGCGCCCGCTGCCACGGAGATCCGGCGCGATCACCCGGTGCCGCGCCGTGAGGGGCGTCAGCAGGGGCAGCACGGCCTGGTGGTTCGCCAGTCCGCCGTGCAGCATCACCAGCGCCGGGCCGTGGCCGTCTTCCACCGCGAACAGCCGGACGCCGCCGAGGGGAATCCAGACCTCGCGCATGCCGTGAATCCTCGGAGGCTCGTCGTCGGTCCGCACGTCGCCCGCGACGCGGCCGGTCCCTACTGGAACTGTGTCCGGAACGCGTCGAGCTCGGCGCGCAGCGCCGCCACCTCGACCCGCAGCTCCTCCACCGTCCGCTCCAGCGCCGCGACCCGGTCGTCCTCCGCCTCGCCGCGGCGGAAGGGCGCGGTCCGCTCTTCCGCCGCTGCGGGCGCATCGTCCTGCGCCGCCTCGCCGCCCAGCAGGTGCGCGTAGCGGACCTCCTTCTGCCCCGGCCGGCGGGGAAGCCGCGCGACGAGCGGCTCCGGCTCGCGCGCGATCAGCGAATCCAGCACCGATTCCAGGTCGGCGAGGCCGGCGAACGGATGCAGCCGCTCGGTGCGCGCGTGCAGCTCGCCCGGCGTCTGCGGTCCGCGGAGCATGAGCACGCCGAGCACCGCGAGCTGGCGCGCGTCGAGCTTCAGCTCGTCCGCCAGCGTTTGCTCGTACTTGGTCACCCGCGAGCCCACCGGCTGGATCTGGCGCACGAAGCCCCGGCGGCGGAGCACGACGGTCGCCGGGACCACCGCGTCCTCGTCGAGGCGCATCACCGGCTCCCGGTTGGTCGTCTGGTTGCACGCCGCCAGCAGCGCGTTCAGGGAGAGCGGGTAATAGTCCGGCGTCGTGACCTCCTTCTCGAGGAGCGAGCCGAGGATGCGCACTTCGACGTCGGTGAGCGGGGGATTCACGATCCGTCTCCTGTCTCCTGGAACCGTTCCCGATCGCCCTCGTCCGGCGTCAGGACTGAACAGCAAGGACGTGCGCGCCGAGAAGGTCCGCAGCCCCGGGGGTACGAACGGCGCTACCGTCGCAGCGCATAGTGCAGGCCGACCACGCCGGTCGGGTACGGCGTCGCGGACTTCAGCTCGAACGTCGCGTGCACGCCGTCCGGCAGCACCCGCTTGCCGCTCCCGAGCGTGATGGGATACACGAGCAGGTGCAGCTCGTCCACCAGGCCGTGCTCGAGCAGGGCGTGCACGAGCTGGCTGCTGCCGTCCGTCAGGATGTTCCCGCCGGGCTGCTCCTTCAGCGCGCGCACCGAATCGATCACGTTCTCGCGGATGATGGTGGTATCGCGCCACATCGGCTGCTGGAGCGTCGTGGAGACGACGTACTTCTTCGGTGCGTTCATCATGTCCCCGAAGAAATCGCCCGCCGGCATCGGCTCGAACGCCTCCGCGTGGGTGACGTACGTGCGCCGCCCCAGGAGGAACGCATCGCAACCCTGCATCAGCTCGAAGAAGCTCTTCCCGATGTCGTCGTGCCAGTAGGGAAGCGTCCAGCCACCGTGCTCGAACCCTCCGTCCCGGTCCTCGTCCTTGCCGCCGGGCGCCTGCATCACGCCGTCCAGGGTCACGAACTCGGAGACGATCAGCTTTCTCATGAGGCCTCTCTGGTCAGGGTCGATTGCCCGCTGCGTCACTCAGGCGTCGAACGAGGGCCCCGGAAATCGACACGGCACCGCTCCCGGACCCCGGCGAGCGCGAAGCGGCGCGAAGACGCCGAACCGCGTCACACCGCGCTTCCGGCCTGGCACCCGATCCATGCGTGCGAGCGGGAACCTCCTCCCGGAGATGGACGCCGGGAGGAGGCTTCTCCTGTCGCGGGCAGCGTCAGCGCACTTCGGGCTCGGCCGCGTAGAGGTTCGCGACCGTGTACAGCCGCCGCTCCTCGGCCGGGCCGGGGCTGAACACGGGGACCAGGATGCGCCGATACCCCGGACCCTCGAAGTCGTCGAGCTCCGGCCACGCCGCGGCCAGCGTCGGGGCCGTCAGCACGTGCACCGGGACGGCGGGGCCGCCGGGACGCGGGAGGAACGCGGGGTAGCCGTACGTCGCCGCCCATCCCACGGGATGCAGGTCTCCCTCGATCACGCCCTCCGTCCACTCGCCGCCCAGGGGCGCGACGACGTGATGATTGGGCCGGCCCGGAGCCAGGGTGCCGTAGACCGCCAGGGTCTGGCTGGTCCGGAACAGGGCGTCGAGCCGCCGTTCGGCATCGGCCGCGTCCGGGTCGCCCGCGCGCGCCGCATTCGCCGCGGCCACCAGGCGGGTCACTTCGGCCAGGGAGAAATCCACCCTCAGCGCCCGGCCGGCTCCACGCGCATGGTGGCGACGACGTCTCCCTCCAGGATGGCGTCGACCGCGCCGATCCCCTCGATCACCTCGGCGAAGACGGTGTAGTCGCGCACCAGGCGGGGGTTGTCCTTGAGGTTGATGAACCACTGGGCGTCGCCGGTGTCGTGCCCGCGCGTGCTCATCCCCACCGTGCCGCGGGGGTGCGCGACCGTTCCGAGCTCGTCGCGCAGGTAGTGGGCGTAGCCCACGTACTCGTTCGTCCCCGGACCGCCGCCCTGGATCACGAAGTCCGGCTCCACGCGGTGCCAGCTGCCGCCGTCGTAGTAGCCTTCGCGCACGAGCGCCAGCACGCGCGCCGCCATGATCGGCGCCACGTCGCCGCGCAGCCGCACCACGAACGACCCTCCGCCGGCGCCGGGCGACATCGTGACGCGGACGCGCACGTCCCGGCCGAGCGCCAGCGCGACCGCGTCGGGCGGGAGATCGAAGCGCGGGGGAGGCGGGCGGTCGTCGCCGGCCGGGCGCCCGACCGCCTCGAGCAGGGCCACGCGGACGTCGCGCTCCGACTCGTTCGCGCGGCGCACCCACCGCTCGAACGCGGCGTTCGCCGCCGCGCGCGCGGCGGGCGCGGGAGACCCCTTCAGCGCGACGGCGGCGGCGCGGACGGCCTGCGCCTGGTCGCCCTGCAGGGCGGCCAGGTACACGTCGTCGGCGCCGTGGCCCACCAGCTTCGACAGCGCGTCGATGGCCGCCTCCTGCACGTTGCCGTCCGGGTCGCGCGCGAAGGCGCGCAGGCGGGGGGTGTCGGCCAGCACGGCGGCGGCGCGGGCGGCGTACAGGCGCACGTGCCAGTCGGCGTGCGCGGCGAGCCTCCCGAGCCGCGCCCGCGCCAGGCCGGGCGCGATCCGCGCGAGCGCGACCTCCGCGTGGGCGGCCGCGTGCCACGACACCCCGCCCGCGGCGCGCCGGCGCGTGTCGCGCGGCAGCTGGTCGACCCACCGGGTCAACACGCGCACGAACGCCGAATCGGCTCCACACCGCGCCTCCGCCAGGTCTGCCGCGCGGAGCCGCACCTGCCACACGAGGTCGTCCAGCGCGGCGCGCAGCGCCGCGCAGTCCCCGCGCCGGTCGGCGAGCGCCCGGTAGCGGAGCCGCCACCCCGGCTCGGGCCACGCGGGAGCGGCGGCGGCCGGCGGCAGCGAATCGCGCGCGGCGAAGCGCGGATCGCGGATCCGCCCCAGCGCCCGGCCGGCGATCAGCCGCACCCGCGGGTCGCCGTGCCGCAGCCCCGCGGCGATGGCCGCGTCGGTGGAGTCGCGCCGGTCCTCCGCGGCCAGGATCCGGCCGACCAGGGCCGAGTCGGCGCGCGTCTGCGCCTGGGCCGGCGCCGGGGCGAGCAGCAGGAGGAGAATCCAGGACTTTTTCATGGCTCCAGGGGACGCCGTCCGCGGCGGTGACGCAGGTGGGAACTCCCGCCGTCCATCCGGCGGGGAACAGGCTGCGCGTACAGTGTCGCGACCCGGCTCCTGCCGCGCCACCCCCCGGCCGAACGCCCGCGCGAACTCAGGGAGATGGAATCGGCAGGGTCGGCGAGGGAGTTTCCCTGCCGACTCCGCGGGAGCAAGCGCAGCTCATCGGCCGGAGTGGTCCCCAGCGTCCTGTGCCGCCGCGCGAAGTTGTACCCCATGAAGTGCAGGGACACGGCGTGGCGAAGGTTCTCCTCCTGTCTTGCTCGCTCCTGATCGCTCCCCCTCTGCGCGCGGGGAGCTACGGATGTGTTATACGGAATCCGGAAAATCAGTTGGTGTTCGCTGTCATTCTGAGGCCCGATCACACAGGACCGGCATCCGCACGGATGGCCGCAGGGCCGAAGAATCTTCTCACCCTGCCAGGTAGGTTGGGCGCGGTAGCGGCACGGATGCCCGCTCGCTTCATCCCCCGATAGCCAAGCTGTTTATCCGGATCTGGTATTATCCCACAGCCGGGTGCGAGAGACGACGACGGGGGAGCGGCGGCGCACAGAAGGGCCTCTTTGGCCGGAGCCGGGAATCCGGGGGAGACGTGGGAGACGTGGGAGACGTGGGAGACGTGGGAGACGGGAGGCGTCGCGACCGGGTCCACATTCGTGTGAACACAGCGCGCATGCGTCGGACTGGAGGGCCGCGGAGCCGCCTTCCTCGCTCCGTTCGCCGCCTGCGGGGGGACTGGTGATCTAAATTGCGGATCTACAATCATTTACGACGGCACGGTACCTGCAAATGTTCCATGACTCGCATCCGACGGATCTCGGAGCCCAAGCAGGAGCGTCAGCATGTTCTCAGTCTACGGCCCCGGACGACGCAGGAAGCACTGGAGCAAAGGCACCGTCGCGGTTTCGGTCCTGGCGCACGCGACCGCGATCGGCGCGATCGCCGTGTCGGCGCGGTACGCCCAAGCGAAGACGGTGGAAGAGGTGGTGATCGCCGAGTGGGAGCTGGAGGAGAAGCCCGTCAAGCCCACGCCGCCGCCTCCGCCTCCTCCTCCGCCACCGCCCGAGGAGGAGCCGCCGCAGCTCAAGGAGGCGCCGAAGGTAGAGCTCGCGAAGGAGCCCGAGCCCCCGCGCGTCCGGCGTCAGCCGCCCGCGCCGGTGAAGGGGAACTTCGTCTCGCCGCGGCCGCCCGAGAACCCGCCGGTGGGGGTCCCCGCGCCCGACATGAACGCGCCGACGCTCACGCAGGCGGACGTGAGCGGCATCGGCAAGGAAGGCGACGTGGTGGGCCCCGTGGACGCGTCCGACACGCGCGCGCCCACCGGCCACACGGAGCCCGTCCCGCCCACGCCCGAGCCGGCGCCGGTGGCGCCGACCCCCGAGCCCGAGCCCGTGAGCAACGAGCCGATGGCCGAGAGCGCGGTGGACGTCCGCCCGTCGCTCCGCAACGCCGGCGACGTGCAGCGCGCGCTGGACCGCGTCTATCCGGAGTCGCTCCGCGAAGCCGGCGTGACCGGGCAGACCGTGCTCCAGTTCGTGATCGACGAGAACGGCCGGGTCGAGCCGGGCTCGGTGGAGGTCGTGTCGTCGTCCAACGACGAGTTCGCCGCCGCCGCGCGGCGCATCGTGAGCTCCATGCGGTTCAGCCCCGCCAAGTCGGGCGGGCGCAGCGTGCGGGTCACCACCACCCTCCCGGTGACCTGGACCATCGGGCGCTGATCGGGACCGCCGGATCGTGATGCCGAGCGGCCGTCCGGACCCTCCGGGCGGCCTCTCGGCTCGTTGCCCTCGCCGAGAGGACAACGTCGAGAATCATACCATCTTGCAGGGCATCGTTCGGGAACAGGTTCTGAGAGGGCTCACACAGAGAAACGGAGGAACAGAGGACTTCGGGTTTTCTCTGTTCCTCTGTTTCTCTGTGTGATTCCAATCTGTTTCTGTTCTGTTTGGAACCAGAACAATGCTCGGCAACGTGGTATCACACGGCGGTCCGGCATCGGCGGATTGCGGCACGGCGCACACGGCGGCAGCTTCGCGCGCCTGAAAGCCATCTCCCGCCCTTCATCGATGCCGAACGGAACATCGAGGATTCACAACGAGTTATCGCGCTCCCGCGGATTCACGTGCTGCCTCTGCGCGAGCCGATGTTTTCTGGATCAGTTGCGCGTGGGCGTCCAGCCGAGTCGCTCGACGGTGCGCTTGTGGCCCAGGGGAGAAGGGCTGGCCGGGTAGACGGAGACGAGGTGCGCCTCGGCCGGGGGCGGCGCCTCCATCGGCAGGCCGTCGAAGCGCACGCCGGCCACCAGGAGCGCGCCGCGCTCGAAGAGGCGCTGCTCCTCGGCGGTGCCGTACACGGCGGCGTGGTAGGCGCCGTCGAGCAGGTAAAGCCCCGCGCTCGGCAGCACGCCGTCCCGCCACCTGGGCGTGGTGCGGCGGTCCTCGTAGAACCAGTTCGGGTCGAGCGGCCTCTTCTCCATGCAGCCTGCGGCGGTGCGGGAACGTGGGAGCGGGGACGGAGGCCGTATACCCGCGAACCCCGGTTTGGGTCGCGTCAAAGCAGCGCGGAGCGGCCAGGTGGGAAATGCCGATCCGAAACTGCTCGAGCAAACTTGGGGATGAGGCAAGCGGTCTTCCGCGTCGCTACCGCGCCCGACCCACGTGGCACATCGGCTAGATCCTTCGGCCCTGCGATCATCCAGGCAGATGCTGGCTCCCTGTGGTCGGGCCCAGACCGTGTGAAAACCTCCGCGACTGGGAGTTGCGACGGTTTTCAAGAAGAGCGAGACGCGAAATTCGGGGTGAGCGGCCTGAGCAGCGTCTCAGATGCGTCTGGAGGGAGAACCCGCTCCTCTGGAGCCTTG